>NZ_JBFHGD010000025.1:0-23396 GCF_041583255.1 Trichloromonas sp.
GGTCGCGCTGCTGCTCTGTACGATGACGGTGAGAACGGCACCGATCAACACGCCGAGCAGCGGGTTGTCGCCGACCAGGTGGAATACTTGACGAAACTCTTCGCTGGACCTCACAGGGTCGAAGGCGTGCTTCATGGTGGTCAGGCCGAAGAAAAGGATACCGAAGCCAAGGACAACCTCGCCGATATATGTCCATTTGCGACTGCGCCCGAAGAGCTTGAGACC
Source organism: Trichloromonas sp. (assembly GCF_041583255.1). Taxonomy (NCBI): domain Bacteria; kingdom Pseudomonadati; phylum Thermodesulfobacteriota; class Desulfuromonadia; order Desulfuromonadales; family Trichloromonadaceae; genus Trichloromonas; species Trichloromonas sp. The sequence goes on from NZ_JBFHGD010000025.1 coordinate 226, forward strand.
GGCGCCGATACCGATTGCCGGCAGGGCGTACTTGGTGATTTTAAAGGCAATCAGCTGGGCGGTTATGGTCGTGCCGATATTGGCTCCGAGGATGACGCCGATGGATTGAACCAGCGACATCAGACCGGCGTTAACAAAACCAACCACCATGACCGTTGTCGCGCTGGATGATTGAATGATGGCCGTGACCGCGAGGCCGACCAGGGTACCGACAATCCGGTTGTTGGTGAGCGCCGCGAGGATTTTCCGCATGCGGGCACCAGCGATTTTCTGCAGCCCTTCAGACATGATCTTCATGCCGAAAAGGAAAAGGCCCAGTCCACCGACCAGGCCGAAAACCAGTTTTTCGTTAAGTAAAACGTCCAGCATAGCTGTCTCCCAAAAAGGCTGTTCGGGCGAGATCCCCCACTGGCGAAACCCTCCGGAAAGAATTTCTACAGTCCGTTAACGGATCTATGCGTTGATCAAAGGAAGCATTTTCCACGTTAATAATCGGGGGCGACTATAGCGGAAGCATCACTTTTTTTCAATGGAAAAGGGGAGTACGAAATCGGCGGGAAGATTCATCGAGGTGCCTGGAAGGTAACCGCGCAGTTCGATGGTTTGCTTGGTTGAAAGATCGACCAGAAAGAAGATCGAGCCCGATATTTTTGCTCCGGGAACAATGGTGTCCGCCGGCAGGGTTCCGGCAAGCGTGTCCTGGGGATGGTTCTCGGCATAGTAAGGCAGCGCGCTATCGAAGGTACGAGCGGCCCCGGCTTTTTCGATATCCTCGAGATAATAATAGCCGACATAGGGATAGGGTATCAGGTAGGGAGAATTTTGACTGAGGATTTCCTGGATACGTTCGGGAGCGACCGGTCTGTACTGCATCCCCTCATTATCGATCAACAGGAACGAATCGAGGGGGATACTGACCTGGCGGTCGGAATCGTTGGCCACCGTCAGATTGAAAGAGGTCAGGTTGCTGTCCATCAGGTAGGGGGCCGCCTCGAGGTCCTGAAGGGCGGCCGTGATGGTTATGCCGGCCTTGGTTTCCGAAATGGAATTCGTTGCCAGGTCAACCCGGGCGGTCGCCGTAGACTGGGGGACAACGGCAATGCCGCAACCGCTGAGGAGAAAACAGGCCATTGAAATAAGTATCGATATTTTTTTCATTGGTGCCCTCCACCAGGTTGGTATGACAGGGTCAGTCCTTTCTACCCAAAGACCAGATCAGCATGTCGCGATATTCCTCGCTGCTTTCCCTGATCCGCTTGCTGAATATGCGGATGATATTGCGCATAAGTTTCAGCCCAAGCGCCGGATAGCTGTCACAGAGCTCTTCGAAATCATTCTTGCAGATGCTTAACAGGTGAGCATCTTCAATCACGCGCGCCGTCGCCGAGCGGGGCGCTACATCCAAAACCGCCATTTCACCAAAGGTATCATCGGGGCCAAGCACAACCAAGGTTTGCTCATCCCCCTCGGCCAGCATTTTTGAAATGCGGATCGTCCCCTCCTTTACCAGGTAAAGGGATTCTCCCGGCATGTTTTCGATAAAAACAGTCTTGCCAGCAAGTATCGACTTACCCCTGAAAAGCTCGGCAAGAGAAGCAATTTCCGCATCCGACATGTCGGCAAACAGGGCACTTTCACGCAGGAGGCTCAGATTGATCTGACTCATGATGTTTACCAGTTGAGGATAAGTTCTTTTACCGGAGCATCTTCAATATCCCATAGGTTGTCATAGAAGGCAATTTCGACGCGGCGACGTTTGTCTTCAGTAACCCCATTGTGGTTGTTATCACCACAACCGATGAGAAACGATCCAGTGTTGAGATTATATTTTTCTTTCATATAATTAATGACCGCCAGTGCACGGCTCATTGACAGCGGCACGGTGAATTCTTCGCTCCCTTCAAGAGGAGCGAATCCCTCTAATCGAACCACGACTTTTTTCAGGTCAAGCAGACTCAGCCGAGGAACAGCACTATCGATGCTCTGCTTAGCCAGGTTGGTCAGGGCAGAAGAACCTTGCTGAAAGTAAACAATCGATACCAGCTTCCGGCTGGCAAGAAAACGGGCGACTTCAGCCGGCACAGGATCCTTAGCAGAAACCGGAGATACGTTCATCAATGCAAATAAAAACAGAAAAGCAATGCATGGTCTCACTCTGCAACCTCCTGCGGACTGAGAATGAGGAGTTCCAGTCGACGGTTTTCGCTACGCCCTTCAGGAGATTCATTTGCAGCAATCGGTTTACTTTCGCCAAATCCCTTGACAAACAGTCGAGTGGGGGCAATGCCATCGCGAAGCACAAGATGGGTTGCTGCGGCAATCGACCGTTTGAGAGATAGTTCTTCATTATAGCGATCCGGACCAACACTGTCGGTATGACCATCGATCCGGACAATCAGCCACTTCCTCTCTTTGCGAAGTTCCTCAGCTATCTGCGACAGAACCTTTTCACCTTCCGCGGAGAGAGTATGCTGGTCAAATTCAAAAGTGAACTCGGGGAGCCTGAACTTGCGGTAAACAATCGCCCGTATCGGCTTCTCAGGGGTATTGGTTACAACGACGGGATCCGTCGATTCAACCGGCGCCACCGCCAGCGAATCGAGACCGGCCGTGCTGGAAACCGACAGTTTTTCTTCAGGGGTGACGATCACTTCTTCAGCAGGCGATTCAACAGGAATTTCCAATTTGGCAACCGGAGACGTTTTCACCGCCTGCATCGGAATAAGCGGCGTCAAAGTTTGCAGTTTGATCTTTTTGGTCGAATCGGAGGGTTCTGCCCCTGGCTCTTCCTTGACCGGTTCGATAACCCGGTCGATAGGATTGATGTAATTGCCCACCCCCTGGCAACCGGTGAGGCCAACCAGAGCACGCCAGTCAGGGCTGCTATCGGAGAGCCCGATACCGACACCGAAATTGAGGGTGAGATGTGGCGCCAGGAAATACTGTAAACCGACGGTGGCCTCAGCGGGCCCCTCTATCCCTTTGATTTTTTCGGATTTGGATTCCATTTCGGCAATCAGGCGCAAACGATATACCGGAAGAAACTCGAGACCGCCGCCGAAAAGCACCTGGTCATCATAGCTGTCGCCCTCGGGGGAATCGTTCGACAGGTAGCCCGCATTAAGGTGAAAACCGAACTTGCCCGGCTTGTAACTGGCGATGACGCGCCCCTGGTAATCCGTGAGCCCGTCGATAACCGGGTCATCCGCAATGGCGCGTTGAATCTGACCGTCCAGCGCAATTTTAAACGGTGATGAGCGCTTGCCTAAAACCCTGAATTTAAAACCGACATCGGCAAAGCCGCGACCGCTGTTCTGCTCGTCGTCGTTAAAGAGAAGATTGGGGTAGGACCCGTACGCTTCCATGAAGGTACCAAGCCCCATGGTAATGGTCACCGGAACGATCGTTACGCCGGTCCCGTCACTGCCCGAAGCGTAATTACCCCAGACTCCGATACAGATATTACCTGCATTGAGTGTTTCAGCCGAAGGCTGAGTCAGCAAGCCTGTTTCACCGCATTGGGTCGGATTGGCATAGACGTTCAGCGAAGACCCCGCCAACAGAAGCAACAGGAAAACAGTAACAGACCAGCTTTTCATGGGCCCCCTTCTCGTGTTCAGAACAAAGTTAAGCATATAACCGAGCCGTTAATAAATAACACTCCAACCTATTAAAATCAACCGGGCATTTGGCATTTAGATGGTTTGACGAGTTACCGATAGTCCTGCATGTATTCGATGTAGTTAGCGGCCGACTGCTTCAAGCGGTCAACTTCATCATCGGTCAACTCTCTCCGCACCCTCGCCGGCGACCCCATGGCCAGAGTACGGGGCGGAATAACCGTACCGGGAGTGACGACCGCACCGGCCGCGACCATCGCATCGGGACCGACCGTTGCACCATCCAAGATCACGGCGCCCATACCCACCAGGCAGCGATCGCCTATCTCGCATCCGTGCAAAGTGACGTTATGTCCGATGGTCACATCATTCCCGATGACCGTACTATGGGTCTGCCGCGTAACATGTACGACGGTACCGTCCTGGATGTTGGAACGGGCACCGATGCGAATGGAATTGACATCACCGCGAATTACGACGTTAAACCAGACACTTGAAAAGTCGCCGAGGGCAACATCACCGATCACCATCGCGCTGTTTTCAACAAAGGCCGTTGGTGCGACACGAGGCAACCTGCCACGGTGGGAGAGCAGCATCAGGATCTCCTTTCACCCGAAAGCGACACAAGTCAACCAGAATAAGCCTACAATATTCGCGCCAAAATACTGACCTGTCAAAGGCGCCCGCTGGCACAACAGTTCAAGTTTATAGCTTGCCGATATAGCGTAGTTTTTCAAGGGGACGAGGAAAAGCGGGGTGTTTTTATGACAAAAATCCCCGGATACATTTATGAGTCTCCGGGGATATGACGGACATGATGACGGACAGTTGGAGATATTGCTGATGCTAAAGGTTATTCACCCGCTCACGCAGTTCTTTGCCAACCTTGAAAAAAGGCAGTTTCTTGGGATGAACCTGAATCACTTCACCGGTCTTTGGGTTGCGCCCCATATAAGCCTTGTAGTCCTTGACGACAAAACTGCCGAAACCCCGAATCTCTATCCTCCCACCTTCGACCAGCGCCTCGGTCATTGAGTCGAATATGAGGTTGATAATCTCCTCAGATTTCTTGTACGTCAGGTTTTTTTTATTGGCCAGGCTCTCCACCAGTTCCGACTTGTTCATAACGCCTCCCTGAGGTAACACCCTGAAAGCAGCCATCCCTGCAAACAGGGAATCACAATGACAGAATCCTGCATGTGATTATACTTCACAAAGACCTTCTGTCAATAGTAAGAATATGAATTATCAGCTACTTACCCAAAGATTCGAGGATTTCCTCGGCCTCCTGCCGGAGAATGTCATCGAGCCCGGGGATTAAGAGTACTTTTTTCATCATCGCCTGACCGTCTTTACGCCACCCCAGAGCAAGGTATGTCTGGGCAATCCGCATGGGCCAGCGGGGGTTTTCCATATCCTGTCGACTCGTCCCCTTGAATGATTCCAGGGCCTTTTTCAATGATTTGCCCTGTCGAAGCCAAAATTCGGCAAGCAATACATGAGCACCTCCGCCGCATCCGCCACCCGGAAGGGTCGCCAGCAGCCTTTCAGCCTCGTCAAGCCGTCCGCCCTTTTCCAGCAAGGAACTTTGCAGCACAAGTGTTTCCATATCGACCGCACCGGCGGCGATTGCCTGTTCTCCAAAGCGGATAGCGGATGCTTCATCGCCCTTAGCTGCGCTGATCATGGCAAGACGGCTGCAGCAGAATGCGGGGGCGATTGCCGATGAAAGCATAGAGTGAAGACGGCTCTCTGCGGCAGGCAATTTGCGCGCGGAAAGGTCGAGAGAAACCAGTGTTTCCATGGCCAGCTCGTGGCGGGGGTTGAGTTCTATGGCGCGTTCGAGGTCCTTGCGGCCCTTGCGGTGATCATCCATCCTGACCAGCAAAGAACCCCGTTCGAAATAATAGAGATCATCCCGAAACGATTCGGCGACCGCTTCAAACGCAACCAAAGCCTCGCGTAGGAGTCCGTCATGAGACATCAGCAGAGCTTTCTTGAATTCGATGCCGGCCCCGGCATACCGCTCCATCCACTCGAGAGGATAGGATGACAATGCAAGCTCGAGTCGAGTCTCCATGTCCCAGCCAATGTCCCCTGTTTCGTCCGGAGTGCTCGACTGACAACCGCTGGTGCAGCAACTACTGGCAACGGAAGCTGGTGTCGTGACTTTGCCTGAAGAACTCCGAACATCGTTGAGCAATTGCTCGGCGCGCTCTTTCAGCTCGGTGGCTCGTGCATATTGCCCGGCCAGGGTGAAGTGCTCGCCAGCCCGCTCCTCCTCGCCAGCCCGGAAACAGGCTTCCCCCTCAGCCAGGTTGATTTCGGCCAGGCGGTTGCCGGCAAGTTCAAGACCTGACTCAAGTTCGGCCAGACTGTGCCCAGGCAGACTTTCGCGATCGAGACACTCCCCTTCGCGCAAAACGTCAGCCCAGCGCTGCTGCGATAGAGCTCGTTTCAGCGTTGAGAGCGGATCGCCACCGCCAAAAATTTTATTCAATAATCCCATTTAAAAAAGACTTTCAGATCGTGGTAAACGGAGAGAGAGTCCAGATCACCTTGGCATCGTCATCACCGATATTATCCCAACGATGCGGGAGGTGGGACTTGAAAGAAATGCTGTCGCCCGCCTTGAGCAGGTGCCGTTCGCCGGCGATAGTCACCTCAAGATTCCCCTCAAGTACATATATCAGCTCATCTCCCGGATGATACATGTTCTGGACCCCACTTGTCCCGCCTTTTTTTACCGTACAGAAAAACGACATAAACTGAGGGTCGCGAAGCCCAGAAGTGAACGATTCCGTGTGCATATTGTGCTCGTCGTCATAAACCGTCTTGTCCCGCCCGCCAGGCGAGGTGCAGACGATCTCATGGGTCGTGGTGACCTCTTCGACAAAATAGTTGATGCTCTTGTCAAACACACCTGCAAGCTTCATCAGGATCTCTACCGAGGGGATCGTCAGGCCCCTTTCGATTCGTGAAATCATATTGGATGAGACTTTTGACTTTTCCGCCAAGTCCTGAATTGTCATATCCCGCTTCAGACGTATTGACTTAAGTTTTTTACCTACGATCTTTTTGATCTTCATGCGTTCTCTCCCTTGTATCAACCGAAACCGAATTCAAATCTCAGTGGGCCAGATTCGGAGCCGGCGACACGACCCACATCACCACGGTCTGTCCGCCATGGAGGTTTTTCCACGTATGCGGAAGAGAAGCCTTGAAGGTCAGCGAATCGCCTTTTTCAAGCTGGTAGCGATCGCCATTGACGACAAATTCGAGCCGACCCTCAAGGACAAGGGCAAACTCTTCACCGGTGTGAATCATTCCGCCTTCGCCACTGCTGCAGTCTTTTTCGAGCGTATCGTAAAAAACGGCAAAGTTCGGATCGCGTATCCCCTGGGTCAAGCTGGTGATCTGGTGCTTGTCTTCAAAGAAAAAGATCGGCTCGCCCTGCCCGCTCGGGGTGAACACGACGGTAGAACCCTTCTCCGCCTCTTCCACAAAAAAATTGATACTCATGCCGAAGGCATTAGCCAACTTCATGAGGATTTCGACTGACGGAACCGTCAGGCCACGTTCGATACGTGAAATCATGTTGGATGACACCTTGGAGCGGTCAGCCAGTTCCTGTATAGTCATGTCATTTTTAAGCCGTGTTGACTTGAGCTTCTTGCCGATAAGTTTTTTTACCATAACCACCCCACAATTAGCGTAAATAAAATAGCGTTTTATCACCAGTCAAAAAAAGTGTCAATACGATATGAGAAATAAATTCCATATTTTGGTAAATCCTTAACGGTACACTTGTAAACCTGGCCAACTTACCGGTTGACAATTAACCTGAACCCCCTATAATCACGCGAAATAAAACGGAGGACTTATGAGTTTTTCAATTCATGCCATTCTAAAAAAAGCCCAGGAAGACAAACCGCTTTCCACGGTGGAAGCGCTCGACATTTTGCGCGCAAAGGGCTCAAACCTGAGTTTTATCCTTGCCGGTGCCCATGCCCTGCGGGAAAAATCCTTTGGTGGCCGGGCCGAACTCTGTTCCATCATCAATGCCAAATCGGGCCGATGCGCCGAAAACTGCGCTTTTTGCGCGCAATCCTCGCACCACAATGCGCAGGTTCCCGTATATGCGCTCAAGTCCAGAGATGAGATTGTTGCGGGAGCCATCACCGCCGAAAAGGAAGGTTCCCACTGTTACGGGATTGTCACCAGCGGCACCCGGGTTACTCCGGGGGAAGAATTTGACCGCCTGCTTGCGGCCATCCGGGAAATCCGCGCCACCACCCGCATCGCCCCTTCGGCCTCACTCGGTATTCTCGACGACCTGACGGCGGCGGCGCTGGCCGACGCGGGCTGCGTAACCTACCACCACAATCTCGAAACGGCCCGCTCCTTCTTCCCTCAGATCTGCTCGACCCACGCCTACGACGAGGATGTAGAAACCGTTAAAGTAGCCAAACGGGCCGGCATGAAAGTCTGCTGCGGCGGGATTTTCGGCCTCGGCGAAACCCTTGAGCAGCGGGTCGAACTGGCGATGACGCTCCGGGAACTGGACGTCGACTCGGTCCCCTTGAATTTCCTGAATCCCATCGAAGGGACCCCCCTTGCAGGATCTTCGCATCTGACACCGATGGACTGCCTACGCATCATCGCCCTCTTCCGCTACCTGCTCCCCAGCAAGAGGATCAGCGTCTGCGGAGGCCGGCAGCAGAACCTGCGTGACCTGCAATCATGGATGTTTATGGCCGGAGCAAGCGGGACCATGATCGGCAACTACTTGACAACCTGCGGACGAAACCCGGAGGATGACCTGCAGATGTTCAAGGACCTGGAGATAGAAACCGATGGCTGCTGCTAAAACAACAAAAGGACTCTTCGTCACCGGGACCGACACGGGGGTGGGCAAAACCCTGGTCTCAGCCGCCCTGGCGCTCTTTCTTCGGCAGCGGGGATTGGATGTCGGGGTAATGAAGCCTGTTGAAACCGGGGTCGACAATCCGGACGCCCTGGGCAGCGACGGCAGCCTGCTGCAGTGGGCCGCCGCCAGCCTCGACGAACCGGAACTGATCTCGCCCTACCGCCTGCGGGCGCCACTGGCCCCCTCGCTGGCGGCCGAACTGGAGAACGTCCGCATCGATTGCGGCCTGCTGGCCGAAACGGCCAACACGCTCGCTTCGCGGCACGACTATCTGATTATCGAAGGAGCCGGCGGCCTGATGGTTCCCCTGGCTGGCGGGGTCCTGCTGGCCGATCTGGCCAAAACCATCAATTTCCCCCTGCTGACCGTCTGCCGCCCCAGCCTGGGAACCATCAACCACACCCTGCTGACAATCTTCGCAGCCCGCACCATGGAGATCCCCCTGGCCGGTTTTTTGATCAACAACATGCCGCCCTCACCCGGCGCTGCCGAAGAGTCGGCTCCCCATACCCTGGCATCGCTGGCTTCTGCCGACCTGCTGGGGGTACTGAATCATGCGACCGGCACCCCGCAAGAACAGGCGACCGCCCTGGCCGGGCAAATGGAAAAGCTCCCGTCCCTCCCCTGGCTCCTTGCCGGCCTCGGGCTCTGATATCGAACATAGACAGGCATTGAACATGAACAAAAAAGAGATCCTGGAACTCGACCGACGGCATATCTGGCATCCCTGCACCCAGGAAAAAGACCTGGAAGCGCTGCCGCCGATCCCGATTGCTCGCGGCAAAGGATCTTTTCTCTATGACCTTGATAACAACCGTTACATCGATGGGGTCTCATCCTGGTGGGTCAACCTGTTCGGCCACAGCCACCCCCGCCTTAATCGGGCCTTGACGGAGCAGACGGAAAAGGTTGCCCACCATATTTTTGCCGGCTTCACCCATGAACCGGCGGCGGCACTGGCCGCCGGCCTTTGTGAAATCGCCCCGGCCGGGTTGAACAAGGTATTTTTCACCGACAACGGGTCCGCCGCCGTCGAGGCCGCCCTGAAGATGAGTTTTCAGTACTGGCAACAGGTCGGCCGTCCGGCCAAGACCCGGTTTGTCTCGATTAGCGAAGCCTACCACGGCGAAACCATCGGCGCCCTGTCGGTTGGCGGGTGCGACCTGTACCGGAGCGTCTATCGCCCCATCCTTCTTGACGAGTTCCAGGTGCAGGGACCGGACTGTTACCGCTGCCCGTACCGACTGACCCGGGACAGCTGTCAGGCCGAATGCATCGAGGCCATGGAAGAACTGGTCGAACGCGAGCATCAGCAGATTGCCGCGATCATCATCGAGCCACTGATCCAGGGCGCGGCCGGGATGCGAATCTATCCCGCTGTCTACCTGAACAGGCTGCGAGAACTCTGCGACCGCTGCCAGGTCCATTATATCGCTGACGAAATCGCCGTCGGCTTCGGCCGCACCGGCAAAATGTTCGCCAACCACCATGCCGGGGTGAGCCCCGATATCCTCTGCCTATCCAAGGGGATCACCGGCGGCTACATGCCGCTGGCCGTGGTCATGACCACCCAGCAGGTCTACGACGCCTTCTACGATGACTACCAGAGCTTGAAAGCATTTCTCCATTCTCACTCCTACTCGGGCAATCCCCTGGCCTGTGCCGTGGCCTGCGAAGTGCTGAATATTTTCAGGGATGACCAGGTTCTGCAAAAACTTGAGCCGAAAATGGCCCTGCTCGATGCCGGTGCGGCCAGGTTCGAAGCCCTTCCCCATATCGGCGAATTTCGCCGCTGCGGCATGGTGGCGGCCGTCGAAATGGTACAGGACAAAAATAAAAAAACCCCGTATCCCTGGCAGGAGCGCCGAGGCTACGAGGTTTACCAGCGGGCACTGCAGAAAGGGGCCCTGCTGCGACCACTCGGCAATGTCATCTATTTTATGCCGGCATTGAACATCGAAGAACAGACGTTGCAGGATCTGCTCGATATCGCCTTCGAGTCGGTAGTCGCTGTCTGCGGCAAATAGCCGATTAACCCTTGTCCCGCCTGTACATGTTCAGTCCTGCGATGCCGGCGAAAAGGGCTCCGATAGAGTCGGCGAGCAGGTCGCCCCACTCGCAGATTCGGCCGGTTCCGGCAACCCCCTGCAGCACCTCGAGCAATCCGCCAAATCCAATTGCATAAACAACGGCAATCCCCCACGCGTACCTTGCCGGCAAATTACACATACAGAGAAAACGACCGGTGGCAAGGACCAGAACACCATAGGCCAGAGCATGCTGGGCCTTGTCCCACCCCAAAACAGGGGCATCGAAAACAGGCGGCGATGAGGTCAGCGATAACCAGAGGATTCCGACCGATACCGTGAGCAGAAGCATAAATCGAACAAAAAACCGTACATTTAAACTTGGATGTGACATGTCAATTGGCCTAAAGGGTTGTTTGCGCTTTATCGGATTTGTAATTGCTGCGATATGACTGAAGTGGTATATATCATATTCGGATTTACTTCAATCAGTGAGGAATTATTTTGAGAATCTCTTGGCTAAGACGTGCCTGGGTCACTTTTTCAGCTTATATCATAGGATTTTACGCCTCACTGTTAAACCGGTTTCAAGTTGTCGGCGATGACAATATTCCACGTTCCGGCGGAGTCCTGTTGGCATCCAACCACATTTCAGGCTATGAGACCGTCTTTCTCCCCTGGGCAGTGGCGCGACGATATCCGTTTCAGATGCTCTGGGCTCCGGCCAAGGAAGAACTCTTCAAAAACCCCATACTGAGCTGGTTGTTTCAATCCTGGGGAGCGTTCCCGGTCAGGCGTCGGAGGGATGTGCGGGCGGGAAAAACGTTGAACGACCTGCTGCAGACTGAAAAAGTCATGCTCTTCCCAGAAGGGACCCGCCACAGAGACGGCAAGCTGGGGCCGGGAAACCGCGGAGTCGGGAAAACAATCTACGAATCGCGCCCCCAGGTCGTTCCTGCGGCGCTGAGCGGTTTGAATCACTGGAAATTCCCCGGATTCGGCCAGCATGCCAAGGTCGTATTCGGCAAGCCGATCGATTTTTCCGATCTGTACGAGCTAGAGGACTGCAAGGAAACCCATCTGCGCATCGTTCAGCGGGTCATGAGCTCCATCGGTGAATTATTGGAATCCTAGATAAGATGCATTCGCAAAAAGTCTTGCGATGGCTAAGCAAAAATTTCGACCGACAAGGCCTGGTGTTTTTTCGGAGGCGAAGGCCTACATCAGGTAGGTCGAGATTCTGAAAAAACACCGTAACGCCGTAGGGCGGACTTTTTGCGACGCCATCAGATAATGCCAACAAAAAAGCCCTCCGCTCTGGAGGGCTTTTTTGTTGGCATCAGGCCACCTTCTGCAGTGAAATTTTTTTGTATCGTCGGTGTCGCACCCCGACAAGAAATTCGATCAGACAATGGTTGAAATTTTCCGTTTGTTCCAGATTAACCATATGGCCAGTTTCCGGAAGTTCATAGCCAACCCCCAGGGGCAGGGCCAACGCGAGATACCTGCCGTGCTCCGGTGAAACGATACGATCGGCCCCGCCGCTAACAGCTAAAGCCGGCTGAAAAAACTCACGAATTCTGGGGGTAAAGTCCTTCCTGTCGCGCATGGCCTGCAGACCCCAGATCAGGCTGTGCTGATCCACTTCGCCAACCCACCCCCTCAAGGTACGGGCCAAATCCGGGCAGCGTGATATCGCCTCACCACTGAGCAGTTGGGCGCAAAGGGTATCATTAACCTCTTCTCGGTGCCCTGCTGACAGCCTGTCAATGAGTTCCGAACGTTTCACCTTTTCGATCATGTCATCGCCGCGGCTGCGGCTCGAAACGAAACAGGCCCCAGCGACCCTGGTCGGATAACGGTCCAGCAGATGAAAGAGCACCGATCCACCCATCGACGCACCGCAAAAGGCCGCCCGGCCGATGCCGAGATAATTAAGAAGTTCGACCACGTCCGTGGCCAGAGTCGCCAACGACCAGGCCGATTCTGGGATCTGGCTCTCGCCAAAACCTCGAAGGTCCGGCAGGATGATGCGATAGCCCGCATCGACGAGATCGGCGACCTGAGGTTGCCACATACGGCGATCAAAGGGAAAACCGTGAATCAGAACAACCGCCGGACCAGTGCCAACATCATCATACGCGATTGACATTCCGTTGATGTTTGCCTTCATCCTCACATCTCCTTCTCGGGCATCACAGCCAGTTGGACTATAATTTTTCCAGGGAGTTTAACGGGGTTGCCCGCCGGGAAGCACGGTCCGCCCGAAGACCTGGTTGACAATCAATGCCGTGCCGGAATACAGGGCGGCGCAGCCACCAGCGAGTCCGCAATAAGCGGCAAACCGTCCGATCATGATCGAACCGGTAGCCTCCCCCAGTGAAAAGATGGCAAAATAAGCGACCAGTGAAATGAGAACCAGTTTTACCGAGCGACTGATCTGCCTTGCACTGGAGAACAGGATGAGGGTAAAGCCGCCCCACAGAAGGAAATATGCTGAGAGAACCATTGAGTCGGGGACCACTCCGAAGCCGGCTTCAGGCAGAACAAAAAACCCGACCAGCGACAGCCAGAACAGCCCGAAAGAAACGAACGCCGCAGCGCCAAAAAAGTTATTTTTATGCCACTCCATCAGTCCCACCGTTATCTGCGAAACTCCGCCGTAAAAAACGCCCATGGCCAGAATGGTGACATCGACCGGAAACAACCCGGCTTGAAACAGGTTGAAGAATATCGCACACAAGCCAAACCCGAACAGGCCAGAAGAAGAAACCGATGACTGGCAACTGGCAGAAAATGATGATTGGCCAAACTGCAAATGAGCTTTATTCATCAAGGGGCACCTCCGATACATGGGTAGACGGACATTTTACTCAAAAGTCTATACAGCAATTGATATACCATTGTTCTACCATTTGCCTTGCTTTTTTATTTTGCAATGATTACGGCTACTTGAACTGACAGTTTTAGCGATTTGCCTGATTTGCCACTGCCTGACAATTTGCAGTTGTGCAAAATCATAAAGCGCACTAAAACCCATACTTGACAAAACAACAGGTAATCGCACCAGCACTATTTGAATATGTCCAATATTTTCGTGTAGATATGAATACAGAGCAAAGCGCTCCACCTAAGCGCAAAACACCTTTCTATGTTTTGCATTTATGCAAAAGAAACTATTTTGCAAAAGGATTGCAGGAGTTGGCCAATTGCGTATAATGCCGGCATTCGGAATAAAGGAAGGGAATACAGCCATGATCAAATTAACAGGCAAGCAAATCAGGTTTCTGAAGGGACTGGGACACCACCTCAACCCGGTTGTCATGATCGGCAAGGAAGAAATCGGCCCTTCCCACATCGCCTCCCTTCAGGAAGCGCTGCAGTTCCACGAACTGATCAAGGTGAAGATACAGGAAGGTTGCCTGCTCGACAGAAAAGAGGTGGCGGCGATCATCGGCGAAAAAGCCGATGCCTCGGTGGTGCAGGTTCTTGGGCGGACGATTTTACTTTACCGCCCCAGTGAAGATAATAAAATAAAGCTCCCCTGACCTGAAACATCAGGGGGGGGGCTGCTGCGCGGCCAGCAGGGATCTGAATTCATCGACGGACAACGGCGGGCTGAACAGAAATCCCTGAATTTTGTCGCACCCCTTCGATTCCAGAAACTGGCGCTGCGCTTCACGTTCTATCCCCTCGGCTATCACCTGAATATCCAGGGTATGGGCCATGGCGATGATGGCCGCGGTGATCGCCCGATCTTCGTGATCCCCGGGGATGCCGGCAATGAATGATCGGTCGATTTTCAGAGTCTGCACCGGAAACTGCTTGAGATAACTCAGGGAGGAATAGCCGGTTCCGAAATCATCAATGGTCACCTGCACCCCCATATCCTTGAGTCTGTGCAATATCTTGATGGTTTGCTCCACGTCCTGCATCAACACGCTTTCCGTAATCTCTACCGCCAGCCAGCGAGCATCCAGTCCGGTGCTTTCCAGTACTGAGCCGACTAGTGCGGCTATGTCGTACTGATAAAACTGCCGGGCCGAAATATTCACCGCGACTTTCTGCGCGGGAAACCCTTCCTCCTGCCACTGTTTATTCTGGGCGCAGGCCGTCCGCAATATCCATTCGCCGATCGGGGTTATCAGCCCGGTCTCTTCCGCCAGGGGAATAAAGTCGAGCGGCGGCACGGGCTTCTGCCCAGGATAGTTCCAGCAGACCAGGGCTTCCATGCCGCTGATCTGCCCGAGCCTGAGGTCAAGTTGCGGCTGATAACGCAGCGCGAACTCCTCCCTCTCAAGCGCTTTATGCAACTTGTTTTCAAGTATCAGGGTCTGCAGGGACAACTGCGTCATTTCCGGATAATAGAACTGATAACCATTGCGGCCCATCTCCTTGGTGCGGCACATGGCCGCATCGGCATTCTTCAACAGGACCTCGGCATCCACGCCATCGTGGGGATAGATGGCAATCCCGATGCTGGCCGTCAGGTGCAATTCATGGCCGGCGAAGGACAGGGAACGCTTCAGACAGGCCAGCAGCCGCTCGGCATATCCGGCCGCCTCTTCGGGGGACCTCACTTCGACCAGCAGCGCAAATTCGTCATCGCCGAATTTCGCCAACACATCTTTTTCCGAAATTTCACCCCTGAACCTTCTTACGATCTCCTTGAGCAGCAGATTGCTGTTGAGGTGCCCCAGGGTTCTGGAAAAGGCCTTGAAGCGGTCAAGGTCGATCAGCATGATCGCCAACGGCATGGCACTTTCAGTGCGCCCCGAAACGGTACGGGCGAGCTTTTCGGAAAAAGAGTACAGGTTCGGCAATCCGGTTATCTGATCGTAATAGGCCATGTCACTGATCATGGCCTCGGCACGGAGCCGTTCCATTTCAGCCGATGCACGGGCGGCAAAGATCTGCAGAAACGAGGCGATCCGCTGCGGTCGTGACAGCCGCCGGCAACTCATGACGGCGATCAACCCCATCGGCCGACCGGTCGAATCGACTAGCTGCGTTCCGGCAAAGCCCTCTATGGACATCTGCTGCAGAAAACTGTCGTCCGGGTACTGTACCTTTGCGCCCGAGGTAATGAAATAAGTACCCTTATCAAGCAAGGCACAGGGGGAATCGGCCAACGCACAGGCGAAGTTTTCCATCGGTTTGCCCTGGGAAAATACAGCAACGGTCTCTACTTGATGGCGCCTATCCCCCACGTACCTGCCGACGATGGCCACGTCGGTTTCAAGCGAATGACTTAATTGCTCAACCAGGTTGGCGAAAAAAGCCTCGCCGACTTCTGCGGAAATCCCGAAAACTACCTTGCGCATCAGTTCTTCATGGCGTGAATGAAAAAAGACGTAGCGCTGCACTATCCCGTACAGCAAAGCGCTGGAAACGACCACGAACAGCCATCCCTTGTAGGTCTGGAGCAGGGTCAGGGTTTGCGGATCGTCAACCAGGGCGGCGAGGATCTGATCTGAAAGCAGAATCCACAGCCCTGAGACGAGCAGGTAGGCCAGCGCAATCCGCACGGCGATTGTCCTGTAATGGGGAAGATGCTTGGCCAGGTTCCGATTCATTGATTGCTCCATCCTGACAACATTAATACATGTCGCACCGACAAGAATGTCGAGCCATGATCGAGATTTAAAAAGTTTACCTTAAAAAGGGATAAGCAGAAACGGCAAGAGGATAAGAAGAGAAAAAAGCGATCAGGGGTGATCGATGACCAGAAGACTGCGCCCCAGCATCTGGCGAATATTTTCGGCGGGGACAGGAGGACTCATGAGGAATCCCTGGAAACGATCACACTGCTGGGATCGGAGAAATTCGAGCTGGGCCGGTGTTTCGACCCCTTCGGCGACCACCTCCAGGCTCAGATTGTGCGCAAGAGAAATAACGGCACTGACAATTGAGGTGTCATCGGAATCTTCACCGATATCCTTTACAAATGAACGGTCAATCTTCAACGCGTGCAACGGGAACCGTTTGAGGTAGTTGAGCGACGAATAGCCGGTGCCAAAATCATCAATAGATATCTTGACGCCGAGTGCCATCAGCCTCACCAGTTGATCGATAGTGGTCTCCAGGTTCTGCATTAAGATGGTTTCGGTAATCTCGAGTTCGAGGTACGCCGGGTCCATCCCTGTTTCTTTAAGAATTCCGGCGACGACATCCGGCAGATCCTGCTGCTGAAACTGTTTTGCCGACAGGTTGACAGCCATTTGAATGGGAGGCAGGCCCGCACCACGCCAGCGCAGGCTCTGCTCACAGGCCGCCTTGATCACCCATTTGCCGATCGGTACGATCTGCCCGGTTTCTTCTGCCAGGGGAATGAAGTCGGCCGGCAGAATCAGGCCGCGGTCAGGGTGCTGCCAGCGCAGAAGAGCCTCAACGCCGGTGATGTGGCTGTTTTCAATAGCATACTGGGGCTGGTAATGCAGAATCAGTTCGTTGCGGACCAGCGCCTTCCTGAGATCGTTCTCGAGACCCAGGCGGGTGATGGAAATGGCGCTCATCTCCGCAGCAAAGAACTGGTAGGTGTTCCGGCCGACTTCTTTGGCGCGGTTCATGGCCGTGTCGGCATTTTTCAGCAGGCTATCGACATCATCGCCGTTCTCAGGCGAAATGGCGATACCGATACTCAACGCAATGTGCAGTTCGTGCCCCTGGATTTTAAACGGGGGTTTCAGTGAATCGAGGATCTTGGATGCAATTTTAGCGGCATCCTGCTTCTGGGGCAGCCCCTGCAGGAGGATCATGAACTCGTCCCCGCCAAGCCTGGCCACCAGGTCATCATGCCGAAGGCAGCGGGTCAACCGCACGGCCACGGCCTTGAGCAGCAGATCGCCGACGGCGTGCCCGAGACTGTCGTTAATATTTTTGAAACGATCAAGGTCGAGAAAGAGAACCGCCTTGATTTCCGACTTCTGCTTGGCGTGGATCAGGATCGGGGCGAGTTGTTCAGCAAACATCCGCCGGTTGGGCAGGCCGGTCAATGGGTCATACATGGACATGTAATCGACGGCTTCCCGGTTGACCGCCCCCTCCAGGGCCGCGGCGGCGCGAACAGCGAAGAGTTCTAGCATCGATTCAGCCAGACGCTGGTTGCCCAAGGCCCCTGCCCCGGCGACCGCCATCACTCCGAGACCTCGCCCTGAATGGTCATTCAAGGCAATACCGACATAATTGTCAATTTCCATTTGAACGGCAAGATGGTCCAGCGGGAAGAGTTGTCTAAGCTTCTCGGGAAAGCACCCGAAACCTTCCTTGATCGCAATACCGCAAGGAGTTCCTTCGAGGTCGAATTCCAGGTTTTCAACATGTTGACCATGGGAAAAAACGGACACGGTTTTGACCCGCTTGCGGCTTTCATCGGTAAATCTCGCGACAAACGCATAATCGGCGTGGGTTGTTTCAGCGAGGCTGCGCACCAGCGCCGGGAAAAACTCCTTGCCCTTTGCTGATCCGACGTTGCGGATCATCAGGTAAAAATGATCTTGCTGAGATCGCAGGGTGGCCAGAAAACGCTGGCCAAAAACTGCTAAAACCCCGGCACTGAGGGTAATCAGGGCTACATCGAAATAGAGTGCGAGGCGGAAGTGTTTTTGCGGATCGTTATATAAAAGGCCGGGAAGTGCATGGGAGACGAAGACCCAGACAAATCCCAGGCCAACGTAGGACAGGATAATGAGGCGAATAAGCCCCTTGGTTTTAAGGGGACGGATGTCATCAAAAGAAAACTTCATCGGGAAGACCCTCAGCAAGGCGAAACCAGGTATTCCATAAAACCGGTTCCGTCAAATAGCCGAACAATGCCGTTTTTTACAGGGTCTTATTCATTTTAAAGCGGATATCCAGGAGGCATGACCAAGACAAATTAATACAACCTTCTGAAATAGTTTAAACATTTCACTCACAAAGAAAAAACATACAGATAAGTGAGCAATAAACACGCCAAGAGACCGGGGAACCCTATACCCTTTCGTACGGGTCAAACAGCCGCTTGTATTCATCCATGGCGTAGCGGTCGGTCATACCGGCGATATAGTCGCAGATGGTACGCTCCTTCCCATGCTGCTCGAATTTTTGCTGGCAATCAGCCGGGAGCAGCGATGGCGTTTGCTGATAGCTCTCGAATAGCGCATGGAGAAAACGTTCTGCCTTGATCCGCATCCTCTCCACCTTATAATGACGGTAGAGCTTTTTCCTGAGGAAGACCTTCAATTCGTTATTCATTGCACGCATTTCAGGGCTCAGCAAAACCAGGCGCCGGGGGCAGTTGCGAACGTCGGCTATATCCATGATTCGATTTTTTTCGAGTTCATGGCCCGTCGAGCGAACCAGGTCTTCGATCAGGGCACCGATCAGGTGGCTGATGGTTTGATAGACATGCCGCTCCGGATCGATTCCTGGAAACTTGTCGGCGACCCTGGCATGGGTTTCTCGCCAAAGGGCCAGCGCTGAAAGCTCTTCAGTCGTGATATAGCCGGCCTTGAGGCCATCATCGATATCGTGGTTGTTGTAGGCAATCTCGTCAGCCAGATCGATGATCTGCGCCTCAAGAGTGGGACGGCGGCCAAAATCGTATTCTGCCACGGCCTCGTCGGGGGCCTTGTCATATTCGGAAGAGTGCTTGATGATCCCCTCGCGGGTTTCCCAGCACAGGTTCAATCCATTGAAGAGGGGATAGCGCTCTTCAAGAACCTCGACGACCCGCAAGGATTGGCGATTGTGTTCAAACCCGCCATGATCGGACATAAGCTTGTTCAACACGTGCTCGCCAGTATGACCAAAAGGGGTGTGCCCCAGGTCGTGGGCCAGCGACAGAGCTTCGACCAGGTCTTCGTTGAGTCTGAGTTTCCTGGCAATGCCGCGCGCGATCTGGGCGACTTCGAGCGAATGGGTCAATCGCGTGCGATAGTAATCCCCTTCGTGATTGACGAAAACCTGGGTCTTATATTCCAGCCGACGGAATGCCGCACAGTGAATGATGCGGTCCCGATCCCGTTCAAAAGCGGGTCGGTTATCCTTGAAAGGCTCCTGGTGACGGCGACCACGGCTGTCTGCACTGCGCGCGGCGTATAGGGCGAGATCGGTGCGCTCCATCGGCTTGCTCCCGGGAAAAATAATGAAATTTACTGATTCATTTAAACGTTTGGGGCGTCTGGATGTCAAGGCCGAAGACGGCTATAATCTTGACGTCATACCATCACTGTGCTAGTTTTTTCAAAAACTTACAACATTCAATAAGTCTCATTTCAGATTTAGCGAAGAACAAAGGAAACGCTTGTGCGCATCATCAGCGGTACTGCGAGGGGCAAACGCCTCGCAGTCTTTCAAGGGGCATCCATCCGCCCTACCCCCGACAAGGTGCGTGGCGCTATTTTCAGCATGCTGTTCAGCCGTATCGGGTCGTTTAACGGCAAAAAGATCCTGGATCTTTGTTCCGGTACCGGGGCCATGGCGATTGAGGCACTCAGCCGGGGAGCCGAGTTTGCCTGGCTGGTCGATAACGGTGCAGAGTCCGCCCGGATTATCCCTGCCAACCTGACGGCCTGCCGCGTCGAAGAGCGGGCGACCTTCATCCTCTCAGACGCCCAAAAGGCTCTCCGACTCCTTGAGCAGCATGGTCCTTTTGACGTCATATTTCTCGATCCTCCGTATGGCAAGGCGCTGGTCCCTGCCCTGCTCGACGGGATTTCGGCAGGAAACTTCCTGTGTGATGATGGCATTGTCTGTGCTGAAGCGGCCGAAACGGACGAAGTGCCGCAGCAAGTCGGCGCCCTCAACCGGGTCTTGTCCCGCAATTACGGGATCACCACTGTTCACATTTACAGCCATTCTGAACCAGAGGTCTGATTATAATGAAAAAACATGTCGCCGTTTATCCTGGTTCTTTTGATCCGATTACCAACGGCCACCTGGATATCATCAACCGCGGTCTGGAGGTCTTCGATACCCTGATTGTGGCGGTCGCCCGCAACTCTGAAAAAAACGCCCTCTTTTCCATTGAAGAACGTGTGGAAATGATCCGCGAAACCCTGGGCGACAATCCTCGCCTCAAGGTCGATTCGTTCAAGGGACTGCTGATTGACTACGTGGCCCGTCAGGAGGCCCGGGTTATCCTGCGGGGCTTAAGAGCGGTTTCCGATTTCGAGTACGAGTTCCAGATTGCCCAGATGAACCATTCGGTCAACAAAGAGATCGAAACCCTGTTCATGATGACAGCGGTCCCCTACGGCTACCTCAGTTCATCGATCGTCAAGGAAATGGCCGCACTCAACGGGCCGATCGACCCTTTTGTGCCCCTTCCCGTCAAGGCGGCACTTGACAGGAAATTCGGCAGAGCCTCGTAAAGGAGGGCGCATGATCACCCGCGATATGATTATCGAGAAAGTGATTCAGAAGCATCCTGAAACCATCGCCGTTTTTAAAAAGTTCGGATTGGACTGCAACGAATGCCAGATTGCGGCCTATGAAGAGGTGGAGCACGGGGCGGGAGTGCATTCAATCGATGTCGAGGCCCTGCTGACTGCGCTGAACCGGGCTGTTGCCCAGGGAAACCGTCAGTAACCCTCGAGTTGTTCCAACTGGGTCACCAACCGGTCCAGCGCCGCGACGACAACGGCTTCCAGGCGCGCTCCCTTTTCGGCCGTGGCCAGGGTCGGGTCGCCCCATACCCCGCCGGGCCAGAAATTGCGCTTATTGCGCACCAGGATTCCCTTAGGAAAACGAGGAAATTCCCGTTTCCCCTGCCCTTTCACCAGGTGCGGATGCGTATGAAGTATCCGCGACGTCTCGATTTCCCCCGCATGCGAATCCCCGTCCGTCTCGATGATGTCCCGCCCCTCCGATGAAGCCAGCATGTATTCGGTCAGAACCGCGATACGAAGATCGGCGAACTGCTCCAGCAGGCGTTCGCCGGCATCGATCAGGGCCGAGGTGTGGGTTCCCCCGGCATGTCCGGTAATGAGCACAAAGTGGCGCAAGCCCTGCCGATAGAGTGACGCAACGATGTCGCAGGCCAACGCCTTGAGGGTTTCGGTGGAAATGGAAATGGTGCCGGGATGGGCCGATGTCGACCGGCAGACGCCGTACGGCACCGCCGGAGCGATGAATATGGCTCGCAGATCGGCCAGCTTTCTTCCAACTTCAACCGCGTGCAGGGTGTCGGTCGACAGCGGCAGATGATCGCCATGCTCTTCGGTCGCGCCGAAGGGGATCAGTACGGTTCGGGTTCTGGACAGGCCTTCGGCGAATTCGGCCATGGTCATTTCTTCAATAATCATCCCTGCTCCTCATGCCGCTGAGAGACTATAAAACGCCGACAAAACGGTGGGTCTGCGGAATTACCCGAAGCAGCGGATGAATTCGCGCGGCGCGGGTCTGAAAATCAAGCAGGGTCCGACCGGACATGGCCATGCCACCGTCCCTGGTTACCGGCTGCAGCACCAAGGGGACGGCAGGAGCGACCTCGTGCAGCAGGCGAGCCGCCTGCTCAAGTTCCTCAATCGGGGTCTCTTCACCCACGACCGCCTTGACCTGGCAGCCCTTCTGACGGGCAAGTTTCAGAAACCTGCGATGGTCGTCCCAGGGCGTAGCCACACCGGTCATCGAGCAAAGTTTGATGTCCATGGAAATAAAATCGAGGAAAGGAAGCAGCGGCTCCAGAGACCTGGCCAGGGTACCGTTGGTTTCCAGGTGAACCGGGAGCAGTTCAGACAGGGAGGGGAGCCACTGGCGAAGAGACTCGGCCTGCAGGAGAGGTTCGCCGCCGGTCAGGCTGATCGAATGATGCACCCCGGGGATGGCCTGCAGCCAGCGGTACAGGGTGTCGTGCAGCAGGTCGAGAGGAACCGGGTTGGGGATGCCACAGAAAAGACCGGAACCGGGCGCATCCTCGATGCGGCAGCTGTCGGTCGGCGCGAAAGGAGTGTCGCAGTAGCTGCAGGCCAGGTTGCAGCCGGCCATGCGCACGAAAATCTGGCGACAGCCGACCATCAGCCCCTCGCCCTGAATCGAGGAAAAGACCTCGATCAATTGAGCATCAGTCTTCCATGTAGCTGGCGCAGGCATATTCTGATTCCCAAACGTTGACCTTGAAAACTTTCACGTTGCCGTTGTTCAGCCGCTTGCCGAGGGTTTCATAGAGGAACCGGGCGATATTTTCAGAAGACGGGCTGGCCTCGATAAAGGGTTCGATTTCGTTGAGATATTTATGGTCAAGCAGATCAAGGACCGCATTGGTTTCCCGCTTGAGGATCTTGAAATCGATGCCGAGCCCGGCCTTGTCCAGTTCACGGGCAGACACGGTCACTTCGACTTTCCAGTTGTGTCCGTGCAGATTTTCGCAGTCCCCCTGGTAGTTGATCAGGTTGTGTGCCGCGGCAAAATGGGTATGAATGGTGAGATGATACATCTATGACTCCTCATCGTAAGAATCTTCCACCGGAGACGGGCTGCCGGCAATACGATATTCCTCATCGGCCCATCGGCCAAGATCAATAAGTTGACACTTTTCCGAACAGAACGGACGATATTTATTGTCATGCCAGCTGACACGGACCCCGCAACGGGGACAACGGACCTTGAGTA
>NZ_JBFHGD010000026.1:0-23335 GCF_041583255.1 Trichloromonas sp.
ACGGCAGCGGTTTCCGGAGCCACCTCGACCGCTGCGTCCGAAGCGTTGATGCGGGAGATGTCGCTGTGAGGAAGCTGGGCCGACATCAGCTGCTCGACCCGCTCCATGGCCGAAAACGCCTCGCTGACGGCGGCATCCGGCGACGTCTTCCCAGCGCCGAAAACGGTGATCTCGACCACCGTTCCCATCAGCAGGCGGCTGCGGCTGACGGCCTGCTGCTCGCGGTCGCAGCGCTGGGCGGCAAACAGGGTCAGCAGCCCGAGCAGCAGCAGGATGGCCAGGGGTCGGGTCAGGGGCAAGGGCTACTCCTCGACGATTTCGCCGATCAGGTCGTAGTCCGAAGAGTCGGTGATGCGCAGTTCCACAATATCACCGATTTCGGCCTGACCGGCGGTGATATAGACCTGGCCGTCGATGTCCGGGGCCTGGCGGATGCTGCGGCCGCGCAGCAGCAGCTCCGTCTCTTCGCTGAAGCCTTCCACCAGCACCGGCTCGGTACGGCCGACCAGGGCCCGGTTTTTGCGGAAGGAAACCCGCTGCTGAGTCTTCATCAACTTGGCGTAACGAGCCTTCTTGACCCGCTCGGGAACCTGGTTTTCCAGGCCGGCGGCGGCGGTCCCCTCTTCCCGCGAGTAGCGGAACACCCCGACCCGCTCGAAATGCCCCTCGTTGATGAAGTCATGGAGGCGGGAGAACTGCTCTTCGGTTTCACCGGGGAAACCGACGATGAACGAGGTGCGCAGGGTCAGCTCGGGAATCCGCTCGCGCAAGCGACCGACCAGGGCGCGGATGCCGGCCTCGTCGATCCGCCGGTTCATCATCGCCAGGATGGCACTGTCGACATGCTGCAGGGGGATGTCGAGGTAGTTGCAGATTTTCTCCTCGCTGGCGATCAGCTCGATCAGTTCGTCGCTGAGGCCGTCGGGGTAGGCGTAGAGCAGGCGCAGCCAGCGCAGGTCGTCGATCTTCACCAGTTCGCGCAGCAGATCCTCGATACGGGCGCCGTCGGAACGGTCGGCCCCGTAGGCGGTGATATCCTGGGCAATCAGGTTGACCTCTTTGACCCCTTCGGCGGTCAGCTTGCGTACTTCTTCGACGACCGAGGCGATGCTGCGCGACCGCAGGGTGCCCCGCAGCTGGGGGATCACGCAGTAAGAGCAGTGGTTGGCGCAGCCCTCGGCGATCTTCACGTAGGTCGAGTAAAAGGGGGATGACTTGACCCGCGGGGTGGTGTGGTCGTAGAGGAATTCAGGCAGGCCGATCGCCTCGGTCTGGCCCGACTTGCCCAACTGCGCATCGAGCAGCGCGACGATGCGCGGAGCATCGGCGGTGCCCATGAACAGGTCGACCTCGGGCAGTTCATCAGCCAGCTTTTCCCGGTAGCGCTGGGGCAGGCAGCCGCTCACCACCAGCAGCTGGCAGCGGCCGTTCTTCTTGTAGTCGGCCACCTCGAGGATGGTGTCGACCGACTCCTCCTGGGCATCCTTGATAAAGGAGCAGGTATTGACGATGATGATATCGGCCTGCGCCTCGTCGGTGACGATATTGAAACGGTCGGTCGGCAGGTGGCCGAGCATGACTTCGGCGTCGACCAGGTTTTTCGGGCAGCCGAGGCTGACCAGGCTTACATTCAGCTTGTTCAAAGTGATTTCCTTTGGAAATCAGGAAGCAGGCAACAGGGCAAAGACAACAGGGAAAATCCCTACAGCCGGCCCCCTTTGCCCGGATCCTGGAACGCTATGACCGCATGTTGACGAACTGCAGTTCGACGCCGAAATCCTTGCCCTTGACGGCCTGGATGACCTCCTGCAGATCGTCGATCTTCTTACCGGAAACCCGCACCTGGTCTTCCATGATCTGGGCCTGGACCTTGAGCTTGGACTCCTTGATGAACTTGATGATTTCCTTCCCCTTTTCGGTGGAAACCCCCTGGACGATGGCGACCCGCTGGCGCATGGCTCCCCCCGAGGCCAGCTCTTTTTTGCCGTAGTCGAGACACTTGGGCGACACGTTGCGGCGCACCAGCTTTCCCTTGAGCACGTCGATCACCGCGTCGAGCTTGTAATCGTCAGCGGCGAGGATCGCGATGGCGTCGGTTTCAAGGTTGATCTCGTTGTGGGTTCCCTTGAAGTCGAAGCGCTGGTCGATCTCCTTGCGTGCCTGGTTGACCGCGTTGTCGATCTCCTGCATGTCGACCTTGGAAACAATATCAAAACTGGGCATGACGGTTCCTCCTTTAATCATATTGCGGCCGGCCCCGAAGAACCTCACCGAATCAATGGCTTATAACACAATACCGCCCCGGATGCCAAGCCTGAATCCGGGGCGGTATGCGTCCATCTTTACAGGCGAAGATCAGTAGCCCATGCCGTTGCCGGAGGGGCGGATCACTTCAACCCCGGCCGGCGGCATGAAGCGGAAGAGGCTATCGGGGATGCCCCGGTTGACCCGTGCCCCGCTGAACTCGATGATGGTGGTATTGCCGCTCGGGTCGAAGACCGTGCTCGAGAGCAGCGGAAAGACATCACCGAAGGTTGCGGGCCGCCCGGTCGGGATCACCGAATCACGGTTGACCACCAGCAGCAGCCGCTGGATCATCGGCGACACCCGGCGCGGACGCAGTTCGAGGACGTAGTTCCCCTCGATGTCCTGGTTCGGCTCGGCCCAGCCGATGAGAAAATCGCGGGACAGGTTGCCGAGCCCGGTGAGAAAGGTGACCGGATCGTCGGGACGGGACTGGGCCGCCAGCTCAATATCCGACTGGATCACCTGGCGATTGTCCGGCAGGTAAACCCAGATGGTCCTGCCGTCGGAGACGATCTCCTGGGTGGTCGGCTGATCGTACTCCCAGCGGAAGAGCGCCTTGGGCACCCGGTCGCCGCGAGTGTGATCGAATTTCACCATGACCCGGCCGCGGCCGCGCTGCACCCGGTCCAGAGAAGCAATGCGCGACTCCTGAAAAAAGTCGGCTTCGAAATCACCGATCGCAATGTCGGCGGGGGCATCGGCCTTGAACGGGTCTTCGATCGCCCGGATGACCTGGCTCATGCCGATGGATTCACCGCGAGCCAGGGCCAGGGCGGGAACCGAGAGGAGCAGGCACAGGGCCATAACGAACATACGCTTCATGAATATTCTCCAGACAGGACGTGGTTCAGATACAGAGGTCACCGACCCGCAGCGAGCGCACCCGCAGCAGCCCGGTGGCAAGGTCAAATTCAATGGTCCGGCCGTGATTGCCGCCAACATCTTCAGCCACCAGCGGGATGCCGAGCTGCGCCAGCACCTGCCGGCCCGCGCTGATGTTGCGGGCGCCGATGCCGTCTTCGGACGCCGGGTTCAGGGATTCGAACATGTTGGCCCCGCCGGCGAGCTTGGCGGTCAAGTGCTGCGGACCGGAACCCGCAGCCAGCAGTTCGTCGAGCATCAGGCGGATCGCCCCTTCGACGTGCTTGGCCGGCCGGCTCTCCGCACGTCCGGCGCGGACTCCCGGAAGCAGGGTATGGGCCAGCCCGCCGAGCTGCAGGCGGGCGTCGTAGAGAACGATGCCGAGGCATGAACCCAGCCCGTATGATATCAGAATTTCGGGAGCACGGGCCACTCTAAATTCAGCGATGCCGACCCGCAGTTTATCCGCCATGACCGGCCTTGAGCAGGACGTCCAGGGTGCGCGGATCGGGGAGGATCATGAAATGACCGCGAATCACCTCGTCGGTCGGCGCCTGGCCGTGGAACTCGGTCTCCACCATCAGCGCCAGGTCCCCCTCCTGGCTCAGTTCGATCAGCACGTTGTCGACCACCGCCCCGGCCATGTCGTAGGCCAGCAGCGGGATCGATGGAATCAGGGTCATGTGCAGCAGGCTGCCGAGAGCCGACAGGTAGGCCGAGGCGAGGATGTTGCCGAGCTCTTTCAGGGCCGAGGTACTGAGCTCGTCGAACATCAGCCCCTTGGGCTTCTTGCCGACCAGACGCACCAGCAGCTGCTGGGCACTTTCCCGCGGGAAGATGAGCAGGATGGTGCCGCGGGCGTCGCCGAAGATCTGCAGGGTGATCCCCACCACCACCTCTTCGGCCCCGCCGACCAGCTCGGGCATTTCTGAAATCTCGGCAATGGTGATACGCGGCACCCTCAGGTGAACGGTTTGGCCGATCAGCTGGGACAGGGCGGTGGCGGCATGGCCCATGCCGATATTGCTGATCTCCTTGAGAGCATCGAGCTGTCCGTCGCTCAGCGGAACCAGGGTCATGAATTACCTCCTGCCGACCGGAGCCTGTTGCCGGCGGCCTGTTCGTCCAGAAGACTTTGGGGATCGATGATGAATACGATGCTGCCGTCACCTAAGGTAGTGGCCCCGCTGATCCCGGCCAGGCGATCAAGGGGGAAGGCCAGCGACTTGACAAAGGCCTCGCGCTGGCCGACCAGGCGGTCGACCACCAGGCCGACCTTGCGTCCGCGCACCTCGCTGATGACCGCCGGGATCGCCCCGGACATCGGCCGATGCGGGAGCTGCAGGATCTTGCGCACCGACAGCAGCGGCACCAGCTCGTCGCCGAGACGGATCACCTTCTGCCGCCCCGAGGTGCGAATGTCCTCGCGGGTCAGTTCCAGGGTCTGCAGCACGCGGGTCAAGGGGATGGCAACGGTCTTCCCCTCGCATTCCACCAGCAGCACCTTGATGATCGCCACCGAGAGCGGCAGGTAGAGTTGAATACGCGTTCCGGCACCCTTCGCCGAAAGAATCTGCAGGGTGCCGCCGAGCTGCTCGACCACCGATTTGACCACGTCCATGCCGACCCCCCGCCCTGAGGTTTCGGTTACTTCAGCCGCGGTGGAAAAACCGGGTACACAGACCAGCTGGAACAGGTCACGGTCAGCCATCGACCGGGCCTGGGGCACCGACAGCAGACCGCGCTCGACGGCCTTGCGGCGGATCGCCTCCGGGTCGAGCCCGCGGCCGTTGTCACGCACCTCGATGAGCACCAGGTCCTTTTCCCGGGATGCGCTCACCACCAGCTCCCCCTCCGTCTCGATCCCGTGGTCGATGGCATTGCGCACCATGTGCATCAGGGGATCGGCCAGGGCCTCGAGGATCGCCCGGTCCAGTTCGACCTCCTCCCCCTCGACCCGCAGGCTGACGCTCTTGCCGGTCTTGCGCTCGAGGTCGCGCACCTGCCGGGGAAGCCGCCCGGTGATGCTGGACACCGGCATCATGCGGACCTGCAGCACGTGATGGTGGAGATCAGTGATCAGCCGGGTCAGCTGGTCGAGACCGAGCTTCATGTCCTGGGGGCGATTTTCGGCGAAGGCGGCCTGCAGCATGTAACGGTTGGTAATCAGCTCCCCGGCCAGGTTGATGAACTGATCGAGCAGCCCGGTGCGCACCCGCACGGTCCGCTCGCGATCGTCCCGCCGCACCGGCTGGGGCCGCTCGACCACGCAGGAAACCCGGGCCACGTCGGGCATGGCCAGCAGCCGCTCCTTGACCGCCGTCGCCGCTCGGGACGTTACCAGGCGCAGTTCCAGCCGCTGAACGGCCCCGCCCTGCAGCAGCGCCTGCTCGTCGGGAACGCAGCTCAGCAGCCGGCCCTGGCCGGCCAGGTCGCGGATCATCAGCAGCGAGCGGGCCGCCGGCGCCACCGCTCCGGAAACCAGTTCCACCACGATCCGCAGGGTTTCCTCGCCGCTTACTTCCGGCGCGGCAACCGGAACCACCGGGGGCGCCGGCACGGCGACCGGGATATCCGGCAGCTCGACGACCCCTTCGCCGGGCGCGTTTGCGGCTATAAACGCGGCGATATCCCGCTCGGGGCGCTCGGCAGCCAGATCATCGACCAGCCCCTCGAGCAGATCGACGCCGGCCAGCAGCCAGTCGACCGCGACCGCAGAAACCTTGCCCTCGGCCCGAAACCCGTCGAGAAAATCCTCCAGGTGATGCGCCAGTTCGGCGGTTCGCTCGTACCCCATCGACGCCGCCATCCCCTTGATCGAATGGGCTTCACGGAACAGGGAGTCGATCCCGTCCCGGTCGGCGGGGTTTTTCTCCAGCTCCACCAGCAGCAGCCCCATCTTGTGGAGATGCTCCCGGGTTTCGGAGAAAAACATATCGCGGTACTTTGACATGTCCATCAGCAATCGCCGCTTTCGTCAGAGCGCCTGAAAACCTCAGGCCTGGCCGGCAATGCGCCGTACGACCTCGAGCACCTTGTCTTCCTTGAAGGGCTTGACGATGAAATCCCGGGCGCCGGCCTGGACCGCCTCGAGAATCAGCGACTCCTGCCCCATGGCGCTGCACATGACGATGCAGGCGTCGGGGTGCTCCTTGCGGATATCCAGCAGCGCCTCGATGCCGCTCTTGCGAGGCATGACAATATCCATGGTGACCAGGTCCGGATGCAGCTGCCGGTACTGCTCCACGGCCTCGAGTCCGTCGGCGGCCTCGCCGATCACCTCGTGTCCGGCCTTGAGAAAAACCTCTTTGAGCATGTTCCGCATGAACAGGGCATCATCGACAATCAGTACCCTCAGCCCCATGGCTTCCTCCCGTCTGAATTCATAAGTTTTCCAGGCTGCCAAGCAGCCGCTCCAGGTCGAGCAGATTAATCATTTCACCGCGATCGGGCAGCACGGCCCGGATACAGGTCGCCTGCGACTGGTCTTCCGGGCCCGGCAGCAGGGCCTCGTCGGCGAAGGGGACAATCCCCGCCATGGCCGTGACGGCCAGCGCCAGCTGGGCTTCGCCGGGGGTCAGGACGATGACCCGCGGATCGCGCTCAGCCTCGCCGAAGCCGAGACAGGCCGCCAGATCGAGGACCGGCAGGATACTGCCGTGAAAATTCATCGCCCCAAGCAGGCTGGCCGGAGCCCGGGGGATGTAATAGAGCTGGGGGGATTCGACGACCTCTTGAATGTGCGCCACCTCCAGCCCGTACATTTCGCCGCCGATCCGAAAGACCAGGAGCTGAGCCATCCCCTATTGTGCCTTTCCACTGTCGAGGCGGAAGCGCTTAACCACTTCGAGCAGGCTCTCGGCCAGTTCAGAAAGGACCTGGGCCGCTCCCGCCATCTCTTCCATCGAAGCGGTCTGCTGCTCGGTGGCCGCCGAGACCTCCTGGGTCGAAGCGGCGTTGTCTTCGGCCACCCGCGAAATCTCGTCGATGGCCGCAACCATGCCGCTGGCCCCGTCGGTCTGTTTCTGGGCCAGTTCGGCAATGCCGGTAGCCTTGGCCTGGGTGCCGAGGGCGGTCTTGATGATCGCCTCGAAGGCCTGGCCGGTATTGTCGATGGCCGCCCGCCCCGAATCGATGTCCTGCACGCTTTCCTTCATCGACTCCTGCACTTTTTGGGCCTCGTTGCGGATGGACTCGATCAGCTGGGTGATTTCCCCGGCGGACTCGCCGGTCGAGTCGGCCAGCTTGCGGATTTCTTCGGCCACCACGGCGAATCCGCGCCCGTACTCGCCGGCCCGCGCCGCCTCGATGGTGGCATTGAGCGCCAGCAGGTTGGTTTTGCCGGCAATCCCGGTGATCACATCGACGATCTTGCCGATTTTCTGCACCTGGCCGCCGAAAGCCGCCATCTGCTCGCCGTTGCTCTCGACCTTGGCCAGCACCTGCTTCATCCGGGCGATGGTGTCCCGCGACATCTCGCCGCCGCGCTGGGCGGTTTCGGCGGTAGCGCTGGCCGAAACCGAAACCTTGTTGGCCGAGGCGGAGATCACCTCGATCGACATGGCCATCTCCTTGATCAGGCGCGAGCTCTTCTCGACCATCTCGGCCTGGGTTTCGGCCCCCTTGCTGATCTGCTCGATGGTTTTGGAAATTTCGTGGGACGAAGCGGTCATCTCCTGCGAGGTGGCCGACAACCCCTGGGCCGAATCGGCCACCTTGAAGGACGACGAACGGATGGTGCCGACCAGGTCGCGCAGACTTTCGACCACCCGGTTGAGAGAGGTCGCCAGGTCGACGGTCTCGTCAGGAAAGACCGTGTCCGGCAGTTCCACGGCGGAGGAGAGGTCGCCGTGGCTGAGCCGCTCGACCGCTCCGTTGAGCAGCCGGATGTTGGAGGTGAAGCGTTTGGAAAAAAACCAGCCGAACACCAGGCCGACCAGGATGGCGCAGGCCACGGCGAACAGCTGCTGCCAGTGTTCCGGGATCCCCAGGTACGGAACCACCAGGTTGAGTAGCACAATGGAGGCCACCACGACGATGAAGCCCACAATGAACTTGTAGCTGATGTCTACACGCATCGATCCGCTCCTTCAACAAAAAATCCAGCTTAAGATTACACGCGCCGGTAAATCCGCTCGCGGGCGTTTTCGCTTTCGAACAACGCTCTCGACTCACCCATCAGGTTTTCGGCCCGACCGAGGACCAGGAAGCCGCCCACCGGCAGCACCCGGGCAAAGTGGCTGATGATGCGCTCCTGTTCTTCCCGCGAGAAATAGATCAGGACATTGCGGCACAGGATCAGGTCGGCCTCCGGGTATTCGGTGTCGGTCATGATGTTGTGCCGCTGAAAACGCACCATCCGGCGGATGTTCTCTTGCAACCGGTAGCGGTCCCCCTCGGCAGTAAAGTAGCGCTCGCGTATCTGGTCGGGCATCTCGGCCAGCCGCTGCGATTCGTACAGCCCCTCGTGGGCCCGCTGCAGGATGTCCGGGCTGATGTCGGTAGCCAGCAGCGACAGCGGAACCCCCAAAGGCGCCATCTCGTGCAGCATCAGGGCCAGGGTATAGGGTTCTTCGCCACCGGCGCAGCCGGCGCACCAGATTTTCAGCGGCCGGTTCCGGACGCCCTGCAGCCGCTGGATCAGCTGGGGCAGAACCTGGTCCCGGAGGTGCTCGAAGGTGGAAATGTTGCGAAAAAATTGGGAGACATGGATGGTCAGCGCGGCCATCAGGGCCGGCACCTCGTCCTTGTCGCCGCGCAATCGCTGCAGGTAGTCTGCGGCGTCGCGGGCGCCGCAGCTGCGGGCCCGCCGGGCAACCCGGCGGCGGATACAGCCGTCCTTGTACATGCCGAGGTCGAACCCGACCCGCTCGAACAGGATGTCCCTGACTTCGGCAAACGCCTGATCGGGGAAATCCCCTTCGAGCAGGGGAGCGGCAGGCGATTTACGATTAGGATCTGCAGTCAATCAGGCTCTCCCCCCCCAGGTTCCGGCGGTCGTACCGCCGGGCCATGCCTTCTGTCCTGTCAAAAATGGTTGTACCCGGCCGGCGAAGCCGGCCGCAGCGTGCCGCTGCGCTGTTTCACCGCCAGGCCGGCAGCCAGCACAATGCGGCCGATGCGGGTCACCGGAACGGCCAGGGCCGCCAGCAGCGACTCCCGCTCCGGAGGCACGGTAAAGAGCAGTTCGTAGTCTTCGCCGCCGGACAGGGCCAGTTCGATAGAGTTCGGGGCATCGATCAATGACGCCTGCAGCGCTTCCGAAAGGGGCAGCGCCGACTCGTCGATCTCGGCTCCGACGCCGGAAGCTTCGAGCAGGTGCCCGAGATCGGCCAGCAGGCCGTCGGAAACATCGATCATGCTCGACGGAATACCGGCCGCGGCCAATGCCCGCCCGAGCTCGACCCGGGCCCGCGGGTCATGGTGGCGGCCGGCGGCTTCCGCATCCGGCGTTTCGCCGGCCAGCAGCCGCCGCAGGGCCAGGGCACTGCCGCCCAGGGTGCCGGAAACATAGACCGCATCCCCGGGCCGGGCCCCGGAGCGACAGACCAGCTCGGCGGCCGGCACCGTCCCTTCGACGGTCACCGAGATCAGCAGCGGCCCCGGCGACCGGCAGGTATCTCCGCCGACCAGGGTCGCGCCGTAGTCGGCGCAGGCCGACAGGAAGCCGGCCACGAAGGCATCCAGCTCCTCGACCGCCAGACCGTCCGGAATGCCGAGGCCGAGGTAGAGGTAGCGGGGGGTGCCGCCCATGGCGGCGATGTCGCTGACGTTGACCGAGACGCTCTTGCGACCGAGCAATCCCATGTCGGTCCATTCCCTTCGGAAATGGACATCCTCGATCAGCAGGTCGGTGCTGGTCAGCAGCCGCTCCCCCGGCGGCAGTTCCAGCACGGCGCAGTCGTCACCGATGCCCACCGCCACCCCCGGCGCCTTGGCGACCGCCTGCCGGATGCGCTCGATAAAACCGAACTCGCCCAGCTCGGAAAGCTTCATGCCTTGGCTTCCAGGGCCGTCGCCAGCACTTCGTCCATCGTCGAGGCGGAGACGAAGCGGACTTTTTTGCGCAGGTTGGGCGGAATGTCCTCGAGGTCCTTGGTATTGCGGGACGGGATAATGATGGTTTTGATGTTGGCCCGCACCGCCGCCAGCACCTTCTCCTTGAGCCCGCCGATGGGGAGCACCTTGCCGCGCAGGGTGATCTCGCCGGTCATGGCCACGTCCTTGCTCACCCGCCGCCCGGAAAGGGCCGAAACCAGTGCCGTGGCCATGGTCACCCCGGCACTCGGGCCGTCCTTGGGGATGGCCCCGGCCGGCACGTGGACGTGGACGCTGGTCCCCTCGAGAAAATTCGGGTCAATCCCCAGTTCGACGGCGTGGGCCCGGGCGTAGGAGAGGGCCGCCTGGGCGCTCTCCTTCATGACGTCGCCGAGGTGACCGGTGAGGGTCAGGTCCCCCTTCCCCTTCATGGTGCTGACCTCGACGTAGAGGATCTCGCCGCCCACTTCGGTCCAGGCCAGTCCGGTCGCCACCCCGATTTCACTTTCGCGAAGCTCCTCCTCGGGGAGGAAGCGGGGCGGGCCGAGGAAGCCGGCCACGGTGTTCTCGGCCACCAGCACCGGCTGCTTGCGCCCCTCGGCGAAACGGCGGGCGACCTTGCGGCAGACGCTGCCGATCTCCCGCTCGAGGTTGCGCAGTCCGGCCTCGAGGGTGTACTCGGTGATCAGCTTCAGGGTGGCCTTGTCGGAAAATCGGATATCCTTGGCCTTGAGCCCGTTCTCCTTCTGCTGCCGGGGGATCAGGTAGCGGCTGGCGATGGCCTGTTTTTCCTCGGTGGTATAGCCGGCCAGCCGGATCACCTCGAGGCGGTCCTTGAGGGCCGAGGGGATCGGGTCCATGACGTTGGCGGTGGCGATGAACAGAACCTTCGAGAGGTCGAAAGGGAGGTTGATGTAATGGTCGGAAAAGGCGTGGTTCTGCTCGGGGTCGAGCAGTTCCAGCAACGCGGCCGAGGGGTCGCCGCGGAAATCGGCGCCGATCTTGTCGATCTCGTCAAGCATGAAAACCGGGTTGTTGGTGCCGGCCTGCTTCATGCTCTGGATCACCCGCCCCGGCAGGGCGCCGACATAGGTGCGCCGGTGACCGCGGACTTCCGCCTCGTCGCGCACCCCGCCCAAGGAAATGCGCACGAACTCGCGGCCGAGGGCACGGGCGATGGACTTGCCGAGGCTGGTCTTGCCGACCCCGGGCGGGCCGACAAAACAGAGAACCGGCCCCTTCATGTCTTTTTTCAGCTTGCGCACCGCCAGAAACTCGAGAATCCGCTCCTTGACCTTCTCCAGGTTGAAGTGATCCTCATCGAGAACCTTGCGGGCCTTTTTCAGGTCGAGATTGTCGCGGGTCGAATGACTCCAGGGGAGCTCGACCAGCCAGTCCATGTAGGTGCGCAGCATCGAATACTCGGCGGCCTCGGGGTGCATGGACTCCAGCCGCCGCAGCTGTTTTTCCGCCTCAGACCGGGATGCCTCCGGCAGCTTCGCTGCCTCAAGCTTCTGCCGCAGCTCGGCCACATCCTCGGCCCGGGCATCGGCCTCGCCCAGCTCGGCCTGGATGGCCCGCAGCTGCTCGCGCAGGTAATACTCGCGCTGGGTCTTGCCCATCTCCTCCTTGGCCTGGCTCTGGATCCGGTTCTGCACGGTGGCCACCTCGAGCTCCTTGGCCAGCACATCCTTGACCTTGCGCAGACGCTCGAGGGGATCGATCACCTCGAGCAGCTCCTGGGCCTGAACCACCTTGAGCCCGACGTTGCTGGCGATCAGGTCGGCCAGGCTGCCGGGATCCTCGATATTTTCCAGCACCACCGAAACCTCGGGGGGGAAACTCTTGCCCAGATGCAGCAGTTGCGCCAGCTGGTCGCGCACCATGCGCATCAGCGCCTCGGTTTCGAGAGACATTTCGGGTGCCCGCGGCTCGTCGAGACGCTCGAGCCGAACCACATGATAAGGCTCTTCGGAAACAAAGGAACTCAGCCGGGCCTTGGCCATGCCCTGCACCAGCACCTTGACCCGGCCGTCGGAGAGCTTGAGCATGCGCATGATCATCGCCACCGTGCCGACGGTGTAGATATCATCGACTTCCGGTTCTTCCTTGGCGACATCCTTCTGGGTCGCCAGGAAAATCATCCGGTCGCCGGCCAGGGCCGCATCGACGGCAGCGATCGACTTGTCACGCCCGACAAACAGGGGCAGGATCATGTAGGGGAAAACAACGACATCCCTGACGGGAAGCAGAGGAAGTTCCTCCGGGATACTCATTTCCTTCATTTCAATCGGATTGCCCAAGGATTCCCTCCGAAGCATGCGGGACGAGCCGGGGCACGCCCTGTAACGGCTGTTCGGACCCATCGTATCCGCTGCAGTCCAAAAAAATTCAAATTATCGTAACCATACAAAAACCCTCGGCGAAAGTCCAGCGGGTAAAGCAGCAAGCAACTCTCCGAGCTCTGGCGCAACGTCGATCCGGGTCGAACCCTAAGCTGCGGGCGCGCCGGGCCGAAACGGTCCACCTGCAGGGCCCCCGCCACCACCGCCCGGCTTTTCCTTTGCGGAAGTCGAATCCCATGGAGACATGCAGAGGACAGCCCGGTCCGGAACCTGCAGCCCATAGCCATGCCGGCTGCGGCCCCGGCCGAAAACCAGGGTCAGGATCATGCCGAGCAGCAGCAGTCCGAGCAGCACCGCCCAGATCAGGCTGTCCCGTTTCATCGCGCGCCCCTCAGCAGTCCTTGAAGCGGGCCGGCCGCTTTTCGAGGAACGCCCGCATCCCCTCTTTCTGATCTTCAGTGGCAAAACAGAGGGCGAACAGGTCGGCCTCGTAGGCTGCGGCCCGCAGGCTCTCCATCTCCAGACCGTTGACCACCGCTTCCTTGCCAAGCCGCACGGCGACCTGCCCCTTGGACGCGATCCTGGCCGCCATCGCCTGCGCCTCGGCCAGCAGCTGCCCTGCCGGCACCACCTTATTGGCCAGGCCGATGCGCAGCGCCTCGGCAGCATCGATCATGTCACCGGTGAGAATCAGCTCCAGCGCCTTGCCCTTGCCGACCAGGCGCGGCAGGCGCTGGGTGCCGGCCCAGCCGGGAATGATGCCGAGATTGACCTCGGGCTGGCCGAAGCGGGCACTCGAAGAGGCGATGCGGATATCGCAGGCCATGGCCAGCTCGCAGCCGCCGCCGAGGGCGTAGCCGTTCACTGCGGCGATCACCGGCTTGGCCCCCTGCTCAATCAGGTTGAGCACCGACTGAGCCAGCTGGGCGCTGGTCCGGGCCGGCATCGGATCAAGCGGTGCCATCACCGAAAGGTCGCCGCCGGCGACGAAGGACTTCTCGCCGGCCCCGGTCACAATGACGACTTTTATTTCAGGGTCGCTCTGTACCGCGGTGAAATAGACTTTGAGCTCTTCGAGGGTTTCCAGGTTCAGCGCATTGAGCGACTGGGGGCGGTTGATGGTCAGGATCGCGACCTGATCCGCGACATCGACAAGCAGGTTATTGAACTGCATAGTAAAATTCCCTTTCGCAAAAGAGTTTCCCCAAAAAGACAGAAGGGCGGCCCGCAGGGGCCGCCCTTCTTTAGATAACACTATGCCGAAACGGAATTACTTCCGCGGGCCGGCTTGGGTAAAGTCGAAATCATCGCCGTCCTTGACGTATTTCTTGAAGTTCTCGATGAACATGCCGGCCAGCTTGTTGGCGGTATTGTCGAAGCTTTCCTTGTCGGCCCAGGCGTTGCGAGGATTGAGCAGGGCGCTGTCGACCCCGGGGAGCGCCTTGGGAATGTGCAGGCGGAACCAGCGGGTCTGGTCATACTCGGCCTTCTCGATGCTGCCGTCGAGGATGGCGTTGACGCAGGCGCGGGTCGCCTTGATGCTCATGCGCTTGCCGACCCCGTAGCCGCCGCCGGCCCAGCCGGTGTTGACCAGGTAGGCGTTGACGCCGTGCTTTTCCATCTTCTCGCCGAGCAGCTTGGCGTAGGCGGTCGGGTGCAGCGGCAGGAAAGCCTCGCCGAAGCAGGCCGAGAAGGTGGCCGAAGGCTCGGTGACGCCGCGCTCGGTACCGGCGACCTTGGCGGTATAGCCGGAGAGGAAATAGTACATCGCCTGCTCCTTGGTCAGCTTGGAGACCGGGGGGAGTACGCCGAAGGCGTCGCAGGTGAGGAAGATGATGTTCTTCGGATGGCCGGCCTTGAGGGAAGGCTCATGGTTCTCGATGTGCTCGATCGGGTAGGAGACGCGGGTGTTCTCGGT
The DNA here is from genome assembly GCF_041583255.1 of Trichloromonas sp. Taxonomy (NCBI): domain Bacteria; kingdom Pseudomonadati; phylum Thermodesulfobacteriota; class Desulfuromonadia; order Desulfuromonadales; family Trichloromonadaceae; genus Trichloromonas; species Trichloromonas sp. Next base: position 14,470 of record NZ_JBFHGD010000026.1, read on the forward strand.
CTTGGCACGGCTGTCGAAGTCGATCACGCCGTCATCGTCGGCCACCACGTTTTCAAGCAGGGCGTTGCGCTGGATGGCGTTGTAAATCTCCGGCTCGCTGTCAGCGCTGAGGTTGATGGTCTTGGCGTAGCAGCCCCCCTCGAAGTTGAAAATGCCGTCCTCGTCCCAGCCATGCTCGTCATCGCCGATCAGCTTGCGCGAGGCGTCGGTCGAGAGGGTGGTCTTGCCGGTGCCGGAGAGGCCGAAGAAGAGGCAGACGTCGCCGTCTTTGCCGACATTGGCCGAGCAATGCATGGAGAGGATCCCCTGCAGCGGCAGCCAGTAGTTCATCATGGTGAAGATGCCCTTCTTCATCTCGCCGCCGTACCAGGTGCCGCCGATAATGGCCACGTTCTTCTCGATGTTGAAGACGATGAAGACTTCGGAGTTGAGGCCGTGCTTCTCCCAATTCTTGTTGGTCAGGTTGCTGGCGTTGTAGACGGTGAAGCCGGGAGCGAACCCTTTCAGGTCGGCGGCGCCGGGGCGGATGAACATGTTCTTGACGAAGTGCGACTGCCAGGCGAACTCGGTGACAAAACGGACCGCCTTGCGGGTCTTCTCGTTGGAACCGCAGAAGCCGTCGGTGACGTAGAGGTCTTTTCCGGAGAGGTACTCGGTAACCTCGGCATACAGTTCGTCGAAGACCTCGGGAGCCATGGCCACGTTGACCTTGCCCCAGGCGATGTTTTCAAAAGACGGCTTCTGGTGGACGAAATATTTATCCTTCGGGGAACGCCCGGTAAACTTGCCGGTGTCGACCATCATGGTGCCGTTTTCAGAAACCCGCCCTTCCTTGCTGGCGACTTCACGCTCGAACAGCTCGTCATAGTCCAGGTTGTGGTGTATCTTGCCGATGCTTTTCAATCCGAGATCTTTTGCCTGAATCATTTAATCACCTTTTGGTAAAGAGGACTCGCGCCTTCCCGGCAGTGGTTCGCGCGCGTTTCAATCCTTTAACAAATTTATTCAAAATAAAAAAGAAAAATCGGTTCTACGGGTCATTTAATCTGGAAATTCTCCTGATGCAACGCCATTCTAGCTCATATAATGGGCTAAAAAATTGACCTGGCTGACGTTTGACCAATGTTCCCACTAAATAACGATGTGCTTTAAAACAATGGTTCCATAATGTATGATATAAGTTTAGAATGGTTAAAAGTTTCTGGGATCCAAGGAATCGCAACCCTGTTTCGTGGTGACCTGATTCCCCGGTCAACTTTGGCAAACGATTGCCTCGGAAACCACATCATTTAATTCCCGAACGAGCAGGACAGACCAAACCAATGAGGAGGCTACCGGCATGAGCTACGAGGTTCCGAAGAACGACAAACTGCTTAAATGGGTCGAAGAAATGACGGCCCTGTGCGAACCGGAGAAAATTCACTGGTGCGACGGTTCGCAGCAGGAATACGATGAGCTCTGCGCTTTGCTGGTTAAAGCCGGCACCTTCCGCAAGCTCAACCAGGAAAAACGTCCCAACAGCTATCTGGCCTGGTCGGATCCGATCGATGTCGCCCGGGTCGAAGACCGCACCTTCATCTGCAGCATTTCTAAAAACGATGCCGGCCCGACCAACAACTGGATGCCGCCGAAGGAGATGAAAGAAAAGCTCAAAGACCTCTTCAAGGGGTGCATGAAGGGGCGCACCATGTACATCATCCCCTTCAGCATGGGCCCCTTGGGTTCGCCCATCGCAAAAATCGGGGTCGAAATCACCGATTCTCCCTATGTTGTCATCAACATGCGCATCATGGCCCGCATGGGCAAAGCCGTCTTTGACGTTCTCGGCAACGGCGACTTCATCCCCTGCATGCACAGCATCGGCGCCCCGCTGCAGCCGGGTCAGCAGGACAGCACCTGGCCCTGCAACCCGGAAAAATACATTGTCCACTTCCCTGAGGAGCGCTCGATCTGGTCCTTCGGCTCGGGATACGGCGGCAATGCCCTGCTCGGCAAGAAGTGCCTGGCACTGCGCATCGCCTCCAAGATCGGCAAGGACGAAGGCTGGCTGGCCGAGCACATGCTGATCCTCGGCGTGGAATCCCCCCAGGGGGAGAAAACCTATGTCGGCGCTGCCTTCCCCAGCGCCTGCGGCAAAACCAACTTCGCCATGCTCATCCCCCCCCCGACTTTCGATAAAAAAGGGTGGAAGGTGACCACCATCGGTGACGATATCGCCTGGATCAAGCCCGGCCCCGAAGGAAAGGTCTACGCCATCAACCCTGAGTACGGCTACTTCGGCGTCGCTCCCGGCACCAATGTCAAGACCAACCCCAACGCCATGGCCTCCTGCGCCGCCAACACCATTTTCACCAACGTGGCCCTGACCCCCGACGGCGATGTCTGGTGGGAAGGGATGACCGACGAACCGCCGGCCAAGCTGACCGACTGGCAGGGAAATGAGTGGACCCCCGGCTGCGGTCGCCCCGCCGCCCATCCCAACGCCCGCTTCACCTCGCCGGCCTCCCAGTGCCCCTCCATCGACCCGGCCTGGGAAGATCCGAAAGGGGTGCCGATTTCCGCCTTTATCTTCGGCGGCCGGCGCAAGAACACTATCCCGCTGGTTTACCAGTCCTTCAACTGGAGCTTCGGCGTCTATCTCGCCGCCACCATGGGCTCGGAGACGACCGCCGCTGCCGTCGGCGCCACCGGCAACGTCCGCCGCGACCCTTTCGCCATGCTCCCCTTCTGCGGTTATCACATGGCCGACTACTTCAGCCACTGGCTGCAGTTCGGTCGCACCATCCCGAAGCCGCCGAGGATCTTCAGTGTCAACTGGTTCCAGAAGGACGAGAGCGGCAAGTTCGTCTGGCCCGGATACGGCGAAAACATGCGCGTGCTCAAGTGGATCGTCGAACGGGTTCTGGGCCGGACCGGGGCGGTAGAAAGCCCGCTGGGCTGGATGCCACGGCATCAGGATATCGACTGGGAAGGGCTCGAGGAAATCAGCCGGGAGGATTTCCACCACATGATGGCGGTCGATCGCGACCAGTGGAAGGACGAACTGCTGGCCCACGAAGAGCTCTTCGTCAAGCTCTTCGACCGCATGCCCAAAGAGTTCCTGCACATCCGCGAACTGATCACCTCCAGCCTCTGGCACTCTCCCGAGCACTGGGAGCAGATCGGTGACGTTCACCCCGAGGGCTGGAATGAATAACCCTCAGAAACCTGGCTGAAAATTAAAACGGGGCGATTCCACTAGGAATCGCCCCGATGTCGTACGGCACGAGGAAACATACTCTCTTTTTACAAAGGCGTCCTCCATACCTTACCGATTCGCGAAACTTTTCCGGGCGACCCGGATCGGCCCCTGCCGAGTCCACGGTCTGCGCGACCTGAAGCAGCCCTGGAAACAATGCCCACAAGGACAACCGTGCAAGAAAAATGGGAAGCGTCCTTAATTTACTCCGCTCGCGACAGCAGATAGGCGACCAACTGCCAGGTCTCCTTTTGGTTCAGGTGGGGCGCCCAGGCCGGCATCCCGACCCGACCCAGCCGGATCGCCAGGAACAGGAAACCGGGCTTCGCATGGCGATAGGCGGGCTCGGTGAAATCGGGCGCCGCCGACCGAAACCGATCGCTGGCCTGACTGCGGTTTTCATCGAATGTTCCGTGACAACCGGCACAATGCACGATAAATAATTGCCGTCCAGCTTCACGGTCCGGTAGCGATTCGCGCATCCCGTCAGGCATCCGGGGTACAGCCGTATCTGCCGACGGCGAACCACAACCAGTCAGCACGACAACTCCGATCACCCAAATTAAAACGTAGCGTACCATTTCTGATTCTGCAGACCTTCTGCTCGCCTGCCTCTGCTCGGTATGGGTCGCACACCCCAGGCAACCAGTTCGGAGACAACACCGTCGAGCACCCGGCTCATCGCCGCCGTCACCGGGCGGGTCATGTCCAGCCCCATCTCCACCGAACCGGACTGGGCGCCCCAGATGACCACCTCGCCCGGCAGATGCCCCTGCAGCTCGGCCACCGCCAGCAGGTCCTGCAACCCCATCTGATGCACCGACAGTTTGCCGGCAAAGGCCCGCGCCACCTCTTCGCCTACCAGGCGGAAAATCGTTCCCGGCCGCGCCCCCATGTTCAGGGCATCGACGATCAAGAGCTTCTCGACCCCTTCCAGGTACGGCAGCAGGTCGAGGCCGAGGGTTCCGCCATCCAGGATTTTCACCCCGGCCGGCAATTCATATTCAGCCTCCAACGCCTTGATGATCCGGCCGCCGAGGGCATCGTCGGTCATCAACAGGTTGCCGAGTCCCAGCACCAGCACCATTACAGGTCCTCCGGCTCGATAAAGCGGTAACCGCTGAAAATTCCGCTGATCGTGCCGTTGCGTTCTTTCACATCCATCAGCCAGGCGCTGTAGATGTGGTTGATGACAAAACCGGCCAAAAGCCACATCACCAGGTGATGAGCCAGGCGCAGCCACTGGTTGCCGACGGCGAGGAGCGGGCCAAGCAGACTGCTCCAGAAACCGCCGGGGGCGGTCTGTCCATAGAGGGCGAAACCGGAGACGATCTGAAACAGAAACAGCAGAAAGATCCCCACATAGGCCATCGCGGCCACCGGGTTATGGCCGGCTTCGTAGGAAATCTGCCGGCCGGTAAAGGTGTAGTAACGCAGCATCTTGATAAAACTTTTGCGGCCCTTCTCGGTCAACCAGGGGCAGAAGGCCCGCCAGGAAGCATGCCGGTTGCCGATAAACATCCAGAGAATCCGCACCAGTACCGACAGGGCAAAGAGGTAGGCAAAGGAGAAATGGAGGAACCGGTTCCAGCCCATGATGTACTGGGCAGTGTCGCTCGCGGTATAGAAGGGATGGCCGATGTAAAAACCGGTCAGCGACAGCACCAGGACACAGATCACGTTGATCCAGTGAGTAATCCGCACCGGCCATTCCCAGACATAATGTATTTCGAGCATACAATACCTCCCCGAAAGCGGTGATTTGTAATTAGTTATTGGTGATTTGCAAAACCGCTGCGCACCACCAATAACTAATCACCAGTCACCATGCACTGCCCTTACAGCGCCCTGACCCGGATGATCTCGCCCCCCCGGCCATCGAGCACATGCACCGCACAGGCCAGGCAGGGATCGAAGGAATGAACCGTGCGCAGGATCTCCAGCGGCTTTTCCGGGTCGGCGATCGGGGTGCCGATCAGGGCCGACTCGTAGGGGCCCAGCTGGCCCATGGCGTCGCGGGGGCCGGCGTTCCAGGTCGACGGCACCACCGCCTGGAAGTTCTTGATCAAACCGTTTTCGATCCGTACCCAGTGTCCCAGCGCGCCGCGGGGCGCCTCATGGAACCCGAAGCCGCGCGACTCCTTCGGCCAGGTGGACGGATCCCACATCTCGCCGTTGTGGACTTCGAGGATGCCGCGCCCCATGTTGTCGGCCAACTGGTTCAGCCACAGCTCATTCTTCTGCGACAGCAGCAACGTCTCGATGCCGCGGGCGGCGGTGCGTCCGAGGGTCGAAAAGAGCGCCTCCGGGCCGACGCCGAGCTTGCCGAGCACGAAGTTGACCGTCTCCTGCACCTCCTTGTGCCCCCTGGCGTAGGCGATCACCATGCGCGCCAGCGGACCGACCTCCATCGGCTGGTCGTTGTAGCGCGGCGACTTGACCCAGGAATACTTCCCTTCGGTGTCGAGCCACTGGTAGGGCGGCTTGGGCCCGGTGTAGTTGTGGCTGGTCTCGCCGTCGTAGGGATGCAGCCCCTTGTCGTCCCCCTTTGCATAGGAATACCAGGAGTTGGTGACGTATTCGGTGATCCGGTCCTCATCCATGGTCATGACGTTGGCCAGATCTTTGCCCATGATCACGCCGCGGGGAAAGTAGAAGCTGTCGCTGCCGCCGCCGTTGTCCATGGGAAAGTCGCCGTAGGTGAGAAAATTCCCCACCCCGCCGCCGATCCCCGCCCAATCCTTGTAGAACGAAGCCACCGCCAGCAGGTCGGGGATGTAGACCTGCTCGACGAACTTGCGGGCTTTTTTCAGCAGCTTGCCGATATAGGCAACCTTATCGGCGTTGATGGCGTTCTGGCTGTCGGGATCGACCGGGATCGCCATGCCGCCGACCAGGAAGGTCTGCGGGTGGGGGTTCTTCGAACCGAGGATGGCGTGGATCTTGATGACGTCCTTCTGCCATTCGAGGGCTTCGAGGTAATGGGCCAGCGCCATCAGGTTGGCTTCGGGCGGCAGCCGGTAGGCGCTGTGCCCCCAGTAGGCGTTCTGAAACGGCCCCAGCCGTCCGGTGCCGGCAAAGGCCTTGACCCGCTCCTGCACCGACTTGAAGTAAGGCACGCTCGAGTTGGGCCAGTCGGAGATCGACTGGGCCAGCCTGGCCGTGGCGGCCGGGTCGGCAGAAAGGGCGCTGACAATGTCGACCCAGTCAAGGGCGTGCAGGTGGTAAAAGTGGATGACGTGATCCTGCACGTTCTGGATGCCCATGATCAGGTTGCGGATCAGCCTGGCGTTGTCGGGGATGCGGATCTTCAGGGCGTCCTCGACGCAGCGGATGCTGGCCATCGAGTGGACGGTGGTGCAGACGCCGCAGAAGCGCTGGGTGAAGTGATGGGCATCGCGCGGGTCGCGCCCTTTAAGGATCGTTTCGATGCCGCGAAAGGCGGTGGAGGAACTCCAGGCGTTGACTATTTTGCCCCCGTCGATCTGGGCTTCGATACGCAGATGACCTTCGATGCGGGTCACCGGGTCGACAACGATTTTCGTGGCCATCTATTCCTCCTTTTTCACCTTGTCCGATTCCATGGCATCCCCCTTGCGGAAGGCGCTGGCCACCCCGTGGACGGCAAAAGCCGCCGCGGTGCCCACGGCCAGACCGAGACCGATCTTGTCGGCGGTCATTTCGACGCCGAAACCGGGAACCTGCGGCAGCCGCCGGTAGAAGGGGGTCATGCTGTCCCAGAACTCCGGTTCGCTGCAGCCGATGCAGCCGTGCCCGGCCATGACCGGCCAGCTGGTTCCCTCGTTGTAGCGCACCGTCGGGCAGTTGTGAAAGGTCTCCGGCCCCTTGCAGCCAAGCTTGTACAGGCACCAGCCCTGGCGGTGGCCGGAGTCGCCGAACGTCTCGGCATACTGGCCGGCGTCGAAATGGGAGCGCCGTTCGCAGTTGTCATGGATGCGCTTGCCGTGGGCAAAGAGCGGCCGGCCCAGGCGATCGGTGGCCGGCAGCCGGCCGAAGGTGAGAAAGTGGACGATGGTCGCGGTCAGGTTGGTCGCGTTGACCGGGCAGCCCGGCAGGTTGAGCACCGTCGCCCCCGGCACCGCCTGCTGCACCGACAGGGCGCCGGTCGGATTGGGCGCGGCCTTGGGGATACCGCCGAAGGTGGCGCAGTTGCCGACCGCGATGGTGGCCGCGGCATTGCCGCAGACCCGCCTGACGATATCGAGGGCGCTCTCACCGCCGATGGTGCAGTAGACGCCGCCGTCGCCGGTCGGGATCGAGCCCTCGACGATGGCCAGGTACTTGCCCTTGTACTTTTCCACCGCCTGGTTCTTGGCCTCTTCGGCCTGGTGGCCGGCAGCAGCCATGATGGTTTCGGCGTATTCGAGCGAGATGGCGTCGAGGATGATCTCCGCCACGGCGGGCTGGTTGGCCCGCAGCAGCGCTTCGGTATCACCGGTACAGCTCTGGAACTCGAGCCAGATCACCGGCAACCGCGCATCCTCGAGCGCCTCGGCGATGCGCGGCACAAAGGAGAGCGGCAGCGCCAGGGCGGCCGCCGTGGCGCTGCAGAAAGCGAGAAAGTCACGACGACTGATGCCGCGAGCCTCCCAGCGCTGTAACAAAGCTTCACTTACAACGACATCGTTCTGATTGACTTCATGTAGATCCATCCGCACCCTCCCCCGATTAGCGTAGCAGCCTTTTCGCCGGACCCTAACCTCCACAAAACGCTATAACAATGTTATACCAACTATCATCATTAGCAAGTCATCGATAATGAAAAAAAACTCCCCCGGCACAGAACCTAAACCTGTTGACCGCTGCAGAAACAACTCTCTGCGCTCAGGCAAACCGGCTATACTTTCACAAATACCCCCCGATCAGGAGCATAAGCCATGCCCATCAAGGATATCTCGGTCACCCTTTCGAAAGGCCTGCCCGCCTTTCCCGGCGACCCCGCCATCCGTCTTGACCCTGCCGGTGATGCGGGCAGCCCGTTCCAGCTGACCCGCCTTCAGCTCGGCAGCCACGCCGGCACCCACCTCGACGCCCCGGCCCACCTGCTGAAAGACGGCGCGACAGCCGACAGCATCCCCCTGGCGACCCTGATCGGCCCCTGCCGGGTCATCGACCTGTGCGACCGGACCCAGCCGATCTCGGCCGCAGATCTGAGCAGGCGCGACCTGGCCGGGATCACTCGCCTGCTGCTGCGAACCAGCAATTCGGAACTCTGGCAGCGGCCCGGGTTTGAAAAAGGTTACCTTGGCCTGACCCCGGCTGCCGCCGCCCACCTGGTGAAACTCGGCATCCGGCTGGTCGGCATCGACTACCTGTCGATCGAACCGTTCTCAGCTGACGGCGACGTACACCGCATCCTGCTCGAGGCCGGCGTGGTGATCCTCGAAGGGCTCGACCTGGCCGGGGTCGCCAGCGGGGATTACGAGCTGATCTGCCTCCCTCTCAAGCTGGCCGGAACCGACGGCGCCCCCTGCCGGGCCGTGCTGCGACCACTCCCCGCATGACCTCTCCCGATCCTCCTATACAGCCGACGGGTTGATGCTATACTCCTAGCAAAGCCTTGCTTTTTCACGCGAAAGGGGGTTGGCAAATGACTAAAGACACGAG
>NZ_JBFHGD010000027.1:0-22511 GCF_041583255.1 Trichloromonas sp.
CGGCCTCAAGCACCCCCCAGCGGGCCAGTTCCTGCGCCAGCGGGGCGAGATCGGCGCCGCGGATCTCCGGCGGCGTGAAGGGGAGTAGCGCCCCGTGCGTCCCTTCGCTCCAGAGGCGGTAGCTGACGCCGGGGCCGAGGCGCCCGAGGCGCCCGGCGCGCCCGGCGCGCTGTTCGGCGCTGGCACGGGAGATGCGCACCGTCTCAAGGGAGGTCATGCCGCGGGCGGCGTCGAAGCGCGGCCGCCGCTCGAGGCCGGCGTCGATCACCACGGCGACGCCGTCGATGGTCAGGCTGGTCTCGGCGATGTTGGTCGAAAGGACCACCTTACGCCTTTTGCCGGGGAGGATCGCCCGCTCCTGCTCGGCAAAGGGGAGATCGCCGTAGAGGGGGCGCACGTCGACCCCGGAAAGGTCGGCCAGCGCCTCGGCGCAGCGGCGGATCTCGAAGACGCCGGGGAGAAAGACCAGCAGGTCGCCGGTTGTTTCGGTCAGTGCCCGGCGCACCGCCGCCGGGACATAGTCCCCCACCCGCCCCTGCGGTTCCTGCGAAAGGTAGCGCACTTCCACGGGATAGCTGCGCCCTGCGCTGCTGACCAGGGGCGCATAGCCGAGCAGGCGCGCCACCGGGGCGGCATCGAGGGTCGCCGACATCACCAGCAGCTTGAGATCCTCGCGCAGGCCGAGCTGGGCGTCGCGGCAGAGGGCCAGACCGAGGTCGGAGTTGAGGTTACGCTCGTGGAACTCGTCGAAAATCACCAGGCCGACCCCGGAGAGCTCCGGGTCGCTCTGCAGGCGGCGGGTGAGGATCCCCTCGGTGACCACCTCGATGCGGGTGGCGTTGGATATTTTATGCTCGTAGCGGATGGCGTAGCCGACCGTTTGCCCGGCCTCTTCGCCCAGAAGCTGCGCCATGAAGCGGGCGGCGTTGGTCGCCGCCAGCCGGCGCGGCTCAAGCATGACGATCGACTTGCCGGCCAGCCAGGGCTCATCGAGCAGCGCCAGCGGGACGCGGGTGGTCTTGCCGGCCCCCGGCGGCGCATGGAGAACGGCGGCCGGATGAGCGGCAAGGGCCGCACGCAACTCGGGGAGGACGGCGTCGATGGGGAGTTTTTTATCCGAAGGCACTGCCATATACTTTCAAACTTTGCTCTTAGGCTTTCACACTACCGGAAACCAAAGCAGGCGATGCGATGGAGACATCAAGGGGTTTGATTTTTATCGGTTTTCACCCAACAGCCCTCGAACGAAACGTTCTTTTGAAAGAGAGCAGGCATGCCCTCCGGTCACAGATCGCATTACCGGCGCACCCCACGAAGCGATGCCAGGGTTATGTTCACAAAAAGCGATCAGGACACTCAGAGCAGCAAGAGGAATACGCCCCGCGAAGGAGCCAAAGGGGACAGTCACCTGCGGAGCCAGTCCCTCCAAACCGGACTTCTTCAGAGATTGAACTGTCGAAACCGTTCCACCGCCGCCGGAATTTCATCCTCGCGGATATTGCCGAACGCCAGCCGCAGGTAGCCCTCCATGCCGGGGCCGAACACCTCGCCGGGGAGGCAGATCAGGTTGGCACTGTCAGCCAGCTGCCGTGCGACCTGGCGTCCCGTGCGTCCGGCAAACGGATGGCGCACCCAGGCGAAAAAGCCGCCGCTGGCAGCGAGAGTGAAGGGATTACCGGGGCGAATGAACTCGGCCCGGAAGCGGTCGTGGCGACGCTGCATCATGCGCCGGTTGGCGGCAACCCAGTCGTCCAGGTGCTCGGCGCCATAGCGGACCGCCTGCTGGGTGATGCGCGGCTGGCAGACCGCCATGCTGTCCTGGGCCTTGAGGGCGTGGTGGATAAAGCGCTCCGAGGCGACCAGCGCGCCGGCCCGGTAGCCGGTCAGGGCGAAGGTCTTGCCGAAGGAGGCCAGCTGCACCAGGTGGTCGCCCCAGTCCGGGTCGGAAAACAGGGCGTGGGGCGGCGCCTCGATGAAGGCGTTGTAGGTTTCGTCGAGGACCAGGGCGATGCCGCGCTCGCGGGCCAGCTCGAACAGTTGCCGCAAGACCACCGGCGGAGTGACCGCGCCGGTCGGGTTGCTCGGCGTCACCAGCAGGATGGCGCGGGTCTTTTCGGTGATCAGGCCGCGGATGACCTCGACGTCGGGGAGCCCGCCGGAGGCTTCGTCGAAGAGGGCGTAGAGCGAACGCACCCCCATCATGTCGAGCCCCATGGCGTGGTCGAAGTAATAGGGGGTCTGCACCACCACCTCGTCCCCCTCCCGGCAGAGCACGGTCATCGCCAGCCAGAAAGCCTGGCTGGCGCCGATGGTCAGGCACAGCTGGCCGGGGTCCGGAGCGGCCCCGTAGACCCGTAGGTACCAGGCGCAGACCGCCTCGCGGACCTCGGGCAATCCTTCATCGGGGGAATACTTGGAGGTCAGCGGGTCGTCGAGCAGCGGCTTGAGATGAGCGGTCAACTCCGCCGGCGGAGCGTAGTCGGGCACCGCCTGGCAGAGATCGACCAGCGGCTTGTCGAGCGGAAAGCTGCGCCCGGCGAGCCAGCCCTTGACCTCGGAGATCGGCGGGAAATGAACCTTTTCGATGTGCGGCGAGATGGCGAAGCGCATGCGGGGCAGCTCTCCTGGAATAGGCCCTAAGCCTGGCGGATGATTTCGACCAGCAGTTCGCTGACCCGCACCATGTCGTCCACCGTCACCCGCTCCTCGACCGAATGGACCCGGTCCATGCCGGTGCCGAGAATGACCGTCTCGATGCCGTGGCCGTTGAAGATGTTGGCGTCCGAGCCGCCGCCGGCGGCCTCGACGGCGATGGTCCGGCCGAGGGCCGCGCCGGCCTGCCGCACCAGGCGGACAATACCGGCATCTTCGGCGACCTGCATCAGCGGGTAATCGCCGATGACCTCGACCTTGACCGACGCCTGCACGGCCTGCCCGCCGAGGTCGATGGAAGCCTGTTGCGCAGCCTGCTGGAAACAGCCGACCATGTGCTCGGTCTGCCGGGTCAGCTTCTCGACATCGTGGCTGCGCACTTCCCCCTCGACCACCACCCGGTTGGGGACGATGTTGGTCGCCTGCCCGCCGTGGATGGTGCCTAGGTTGGCGGTGGTCTCCTCGTCGATGCGCCCCAGGCGCATGTCGGCAATGGCCCGGCTGGCCACGGCGATGGCTGATATCCCCTGCTCCGGGGCGATGCCGGCATGGGCTTCGCGGCCGAGGATTTCAAAGCGCAGCTTGTTGGCGCAGGGTGCCCTGCGGATGATCCGGTCGACCCCGCTGGTATCGAGGGCCAGGGCGCGCCGGGAACGGACCAGGGAATAATCGAGGAGCTTGGCGCCGACCAGGCCGATCTCTTCGCAGATGGTGACTACCACCTCAAGCGGGCCGTGGGGGATGTTCTGTTCGCGGATGATTTCGAGCGCCTCGATGATCTCGGCGATCCCCGCCTTGTCGTCGGCGCCGAGGATGGTTTCGCCGGCGCTGGTAAAGACGCCGTCTGCCAGCACCGGCACCACCCCGTCGGCCGGCTCCACGGTATCCATGTGCACCGACAGCATGAGCGGCTCGGCTTCCTTGCCCCGGGCCGGAAAGGTAATAATCAGGTTGCCGCTTTCACTGCCGGCCTCCGCCGCGGCGCCATCGATGACGAGAGTGCCGCCGAGTTCACGGAACCTGGCCTGCAGGTAGCGGGAGATTTCCCCCTCGCGACGGGAGGGGCTGGCGATCGCCGCCTGGCGGGAAAATTCTTCACAAAGACGTTCTCTGTTGACCATGTTATCCCCTGTTTAGATACTTGAATCCGCGGCCACTCGAAAAAACCGGGTGGGCGCGAAGGCGGCGTTTGCATTGAAAACACGTTCAGAAAACCGAGATTACCATGCCGACGCCGCCAAGCCAAGCATTCCTCAAGGAGGCTGACGAACGAGGCGGACCAAAGGTAAAAATCGGCGGAACGGAACCAGAAATTGACTTAATTAAGAACTTGCCACCGGTGCTATGGGCCGAAATGGAGCCCACTGGATGGGCCAAGCAGGTGATTTTACAGCCGGCCCATCGGGTGGCCGGGCTCAGCCCTGGATCATACCGGCAGAAAATGTCCCCCTAGACAAAACCACCCGGAGGCTGGTAACATGTGCGGGATTTACCGATGGATTTACTGCCTGCCTGAGGCCGGCATTTTCATAGCAGGAGCACCATGGATTTCGATTTCAATACGCCCAGGATCATGGCCCGGAGCCGCCGCAAGAAGAAACGCACCCCGTTACTGCTGATGCTGCTGGCCCTGGTCGGCACCATCTTTCTGCTGACCAACCGCCAATCCGTGACCCCCACCGAGGCCCGCGTGGCCCCGGTCGAAGCAACGATCCAGGCGGCGCCGCCGATTTCCGAAATCCAGCGCGAGATCCTCGAGGGGGCGATCAGTCCCGGCGACACCATCACCAGCCTGCTCAGCGCCTACTTCTCCCCCCGCGAAATCCATGAACTCGGCCAGCAGAGCCGGGGAGTTTTCCCGCTGTCCAATATCTGTGCCGGGCAGCCGTACAAAATCTGCCTGTCGGACGGATCGTTCGAGCAGTTCGAATACGACATCGACCGCGATGACCAGTTGATCATCCGCCACGGCGAAGAGGGCTTCGATGTCGAACGCATCGCCATCGACTACACCGTCGAAACCGGGCTGATCGAAGGGACGATCACCTCGAGCCTGTTCGAAGCGGTCGCCGATATCGGCGAAAGCGCCGAACTGGCCATGAACCTGGCCGACATCTTCGCTTGGGACATCAACTTCATCCTCGACATCCGTGCCGGCGACTCCTTCAAGGCTTTGGTTGAAAAACGCTTCCGTGAAGGCCAGCCGGCCGGTTACGGGCGGATCCTGGCGGCCGAGTTCACCAACCAGGGGGAAACCTTCCGGGCCTTCCTGTTCAAGGACGGCGACAATCCCGCATCCTACTACGACGCCAACGGCAAGAGCCTGCGCAAGGCCTTCCTTAAGGCGCCACTGGCATTCTCGCGGATCTCCTCCGGGTTTACCATGAAACGGTTTCACCCCATATCCAAAACCTGGAAAGCCCACCCGGCCATCGACTACGCCGCCCCGACCGGCACTCCGATCAAGGCCGTGGGCGATGCCACCATTATCAAGATCGGCTATACCCAGTACAACGGCAATTTCATCAAACTGCGCCATAACAACAGCTACGAAACCCTCTACCTGCACATGAGCCGCTTTGGCAAGGGGATGAAGCAGGGCAAGAAGGTTTCGCAAGGGACGGTCATCGGCTACGTCGGCAGCACCGGACTGGCCACCGGTCCGCATCTGTGCTTCCGCATGTTCCAGAACGGCACACCGGTCAATCCCTATAAAATCAAGGCTCCGGCCGCGACCCCGATTTCCCGCGAACGGATGGCCGAATTCCAGGCGATGTCCGTCCCCCTGCTGAGCCGGCTGCAGGGAAGCGACTCCCAGCAGGCCAAAGCCGAACCGGATGACGGCGGAGTCCGCCCCCAATAGGCGCATCGGCCCCGCCCCTTTTTTCCTCCCGCCGACGGTCGCAAGCCGCCTCGAACGCCGGCCCTGGCGGCCAGTCCGCCCTTGCTTTTATTAATTTTTAATCGTACACTCCGTAAAAGTTTTTCATCCTGTTATTCGGGGGATCCTAAATGGCCATCAGAATTGGCGAACTGCTTGTCAGGGAAAACCTGATTTCCACCATGCAGCTTGAAGAAGGACTGAAGTGCCAGGTCATTTTCGGTGGCCGCCTCGGCACCAACCTGATCGAAATGGGGCTGCTCGAAGAAACCGACATCGCCCGGGTTCTGGGCAAAAAACTGGGGGTTCCCTTTCTCGACCCTCCCGGTCTGCTGATGAATATCCCGTCCGACGTCATTGCCCTCATCCCCCGGGAATACGCGGCTAAATACCAGATTATCCCGCTGCGGCTCGAGGGGCGCCGGCTGTCGCTGGGGATGGTCGATCCTTCCGACCTGAAGATCATCGACGAAATCGCCTTCCGCACCGGCTTTGTCATCCGCCCCGTCGTCATCCCCGAAGTTCGCATCGTTCTCGCCCTTGAAAAATACTACCAGGTCGAACGCAAGCTCCGCTACATCCACGCCACCCAGATCGTCGGAGAAGAGCTTCCTGTCAGCACCCCAGCGGCCGAGCCCAAACCGACCGACGACGCCTGGTACGAAGAGATCGGTGAACTGGTGGCCGATGAAACCGCCGAGCCGGGCAGTGCGCAAAAGCAGGCCGAATTTTTCGAGCAATACACCATCGACGAGGTTTCGCAACAGCTGTCGGAGACCAGTGATCGTGACGACATCGCCGACACCCTGGTCCATTACCTCGGCCAGACCCTTTTCTGCGGAGCCATGTTCCTGATTCGCGGCGATATGGCGATGGGCTGGAAGGCGATACTCCGTCAACAGCCGGTTTCCAGCTTCGACCAGCTGCAGATCCCGCTCGATGAGCCCTCGGTTTTGAAAACCGTAGCGGAAACCCGCAGCTACTACCTCGGGCCGGTTCCCCGTTCGCCCTTCAACTCGATGATGCTTCAGGAGTTCGGCGGCCGCCTGCCGAAAACCATCCTGCTGGTCCCCCTGGTCATGATGGGCCGAACCGTCGGGATCATCTATGCGGATGGCGAAGACCATGCCCTGAACGAATACCTGCCCGAACTGCAGCGGCTTGCGGCCAAGGCGGTCATGGCGTTTGAAGTTCTGATTCTGAAAAACAAGATCCTGCAGACCTGAACGACAGGCCGAACATGCGATCAACCATCCTCCGACTGCTGCTGTTATTGCTATTACTGCCAACGATAACAGTATCATCCGAATTGCAAAGCGTGACGGACCTCGTCGAATTTGACGGCACCGTCGTCTGCCTTCAATTCGAAGGGGGCTTTTACGGCCTGCTCGCTGACGACGGCAGAGAGTACGAACCGATCAACCTCCCCGAACCGATGCGCAGTCACAACCTGCGGGTCAGGGTCAAGGGGCGGCTTCGCACAGAGATGGTCAGCTTCCGAATGTGGGGAGAGATTATCGAAATTATCGACATATCCGCGGCCACCGGCCCTGACCGGCAGAATGCCGTCAACTGACTAACAAGGCACTTGATTAAATGGAAAAAAACGCCCCTACCCAGCAGCCCGGCTCATCCAGCCACATGCGCGTCGTGGAACTTTCCAAACAGGGCCACCGCCTGTTCAAGGAAAAACGTTACCATGAAGCTTGCGCCCAGTTCGAGGAAGCCCGCGAGCTGGAGCCCGGCAACCCCTACATCCTGACCGGCCTCGGCGACACCCTGCGCGTACTGAAAAGCTATCCCAGGGCGGCCAGCTGCTATCAGGATGTCCTGGCTAAAGACCCGGACAACCTCTTTGCCCTGCGCGGCCTCGGTGACACCTACCGCGGCCAGCATCAGCTCGACAAGGCCCTGCCGCTCTGGGAACGCTACATCCAGTTCCGGCCTCGGGACATTTTTGTGCTCACCCGGATTGCCGACGCCCACAAAACCATCGGCAACCATCAGCGGGCCGAGGCCTGCTACCACCAGGCCCTGACCATCAACAAGGACGACCGCTACGCCCTGATGGGACTGGCCGATCTATACCAGAAAACCGGACAGGACGAACAGGCGATCGAGTATTACGAAAAGGTCATGGATAAGGGCCCGCAGATGATCAATATACTGACCATTGTCGGCAATCTCCACTGGCATCGTGGTGATCATGAAAAAGCCCGGGGATATTACGAAAAAGCCCTTAAAATTGAAAGCCACAACTCCTACGCCCTGTACGGCCTCGGCAACTACTACCGCTGGCAGCAGGACTATCCGGCGGCCATCGCCCTGTGGGAACGGATCCTTGAACGCGACCGGGGCACGATCAACATGCTCACCCGCCTGGCGGACGCCTATCGGAGTGTCGGCAACCTGGACGCCGCCGAAGACACCTACCGGAAAAACCTCGAAAACGGCTACGACAAGTTCAGTCTGCTGGGATTGGCCAAACTACACGCGGTGCGCGGCGAAACTGATGCGATGGTGCGCTGCTATCGTGAACTGGTGGTCAGGGAAGAAGAAGACGGCTGGTTTTTCGGCGAGGTCGTCTCCCAGTTGATGGAGCACCAGCGTCCGCAGGATGCGGCCATCCTCTACCAGGCGGCCTGCGAACTGCAGCAGAACAACCAGGATGTCTGCCGTAAGCTGGCCGAGCAGATGGAGAAGTACCAGTTGCCGGGCTGACAGCTCCCCCAACAGCAAAGAGCGCGTATTGAACTACTTGTTCCATCTCTACCTTTGCGATCGTTCGCCGGAAGGATTCCTCGGCAGCCTGATGGGCGATTTCGTTAAAGGGCGCCTGGATGACACCTATCCGGCCGGCATCCGCCAGGGCATCGTCCTGCACCGCCGTATCGACAGCTTCGCCCACAGCAACGCTATCGTCCGCCGCAGCCTGCAGCGCCTGAACCCTGATTACCGGCATTACCGGGGCATTCTGGTCGATGTCTTTTATGATCACTTCCTCGCCAGAAACTGGCCAAGCGACGCCGGCATGCCGCTGGCCAGCTTCGCCCGCAGCGTCTACCTGGCCCTCGAGATCCACCACCGGCTGCTGCCGCCCGGCCTGCAGCGCATTGCCCCGCGCATGATCGCCCACAACTGGCTTGAATCCTACCGCGTCATCGACACGGTCGACACCGTCCTGGGCCACCTTTCGAACCGGCTCTCCCGCCCCAACCCGCTCGCCCGTGGAACCGCGGAACTCCGCCGTCATTATCAGGCGCTGGAGAACGACTTCAGCCAGTTCCTGCCTGAGGCCGTCGCCTGCGCCCGCAGCTTGGGCGCCCCGCCACAGGACGACTGAAGCTGCAACAAAGTAGACGCGGAAATCCTCCAGACAGCCACCGGCACGGCCCCTAAAGGCCCGCTTCGTAAACCTTGGTCAGCCGCTCGAGATGGCGCTTTTCCTCATCAGAAAAAACCTCGAAGACTCGCCGTACTCCGTCATCCTCGGCCTCTCGCCAGAGCACCAGGTAGCGATCGTAGGCATTGAGCTCAAGAGCCATGGCCAGCTCGAGAATCTCAACCATAGGCTTGCTATGGCTCCAGGCGAGGGCCTCACACAGAGACAGCCCCCCTTCCATGACGCTTTCACCCGGCTCCTCGCTGAGAATGCCGGCGGGAAAACCGGAACCGGCCTTGCGACCCGAGACCCCCTCGTATATCGCCATCAAGGTCGCCTGGTGACGCTCTTCATCACCAGCCAACTCCTTCAGCAATGCGGCAGCCGCAGCCAGCTCGCTGCGGCATGACAGTTCGGCATAAAAGCGGCGGGTTCCATCTTCCAGGTACCAGGCCAGGGCCAGGTGCTGCTCCGGATTTGCGGCCGGCGCGAACCAGGCCTTGAGCGCTGCGCCGTCCTTCCCGGCCACCCCGCCGAGCCAGGCCCGGATTCCGCCGTTCATGTTGAAGACCTCACGAAAACCGGCATAAAGCAGCACCGCCGTAGCCGCCCTGCTGCGCACCCCGGAGGCACAGTAAACGATCGTGGTCTTCTGTGGATCGAGCCGGCCCACCTGTTCGCGCAGGCTGGCGAGGGGAACCAGCATCGCCCCGGGCAGGTGCCCCTGCTCATATTCGCCGGGCTGGCGCACGTCAAGCAGCAGATACTCGTCAGGACCGTGCCGCTGCAGGAAACGCCGCACTTCTTCTGCGGAGAGACCGGGCACCGGCCTGAAGTAATCAACAAATCCCATCAGCCTCTGCTTTCCACTGTCGGAAGCACCACCTCGTCCCGTTCCCGCGAAAGCTGGAAACCGGCCATGAAGCGGCGATCGATCCAGTCTTTGAGCAGAAACGGCCAGCGTCCGCCAAAGACCAGCCGGCCACGTTGCAGTATGCCCCGGCCGTTGCCGAGATTGAGAATCAGCAGATACATTTTCTGTGGCACAAAGTGGCGCATGGCCTCTTCCTCGAGGGCGGCCATCAGGTTGTGGTAGAGGATCGGGTTCTGGCGCACGGCAAAAACACCGACCTTGGGCAGCGGCCGGCTCTGCAGGCAGATGCAGTCGCCACCACCGAACAGTTCGGGCGAACTCAGGCTGCGCAGGGTGTCGTCAACCAGCAGTCCGCCATCCGCCCCCACCGCCAGGCCGGATTCGGCGAACATCGCGGACGGCTGGACGCCAACGGCCAGCAAAGCCAGGTCGCAGGGAATTTCGTCGCCGTCGGACAGGAGCACCCGATTCTCCTCGACCGCCTGCGCTTTAACCCCCTCGAGAACCCGGATGCCGCGCTCGGCCAGCGAGGCCAAAGCCAGCAGGCGAACCCGACCCGGAAACCCGCCCAGTAGACGGCTGCCGCCGACCAGGGTCAGCTCCGCACGCCCGCCGGCATCCCTCACCAGCCGCCAGAGGTTGCCGCACAGCTCGATCCCGGCCGGGCCGCCGCCCACCACCACCAGGCGCATACGTCCGGCGGGCAGACCGGCCAGAATCCGTTGGCGGGCTTCCAGCAGACAGCTGATCGGTTTAACGGGAACGGCGCAGGAAGGCTTGCCGGCTCTCAGGCTGTCGGGGACGCTGCTGCCAGTGTTGAAAGACGCGATATCATAGGGGATTGGCTCGCCGGAAGCGAGCAACAGGAGACGGCGGTCGGCATCGATGCCGACCACCCGGTCGCGGATAAAGGCCGCGCCGCGGTCGATAGCCATGCGGGCGACATGAAAGCGCACCTGGTTCGGTGCGTACAAGCCGGAAAGGAGGCCCGGCCCCATCCCTGAATAATAGTGGTATTCGCCCGGGCTGACCAGGGTGATCCGATGCCCCCGGTCGACAAAAACCCGAAGGTTCTTCAGCATCGTCAGGTGGGCATGCCCCCCGCCAACCAGAACCAGATGTTTGCCCATGGCCAAGACCCTCCTCAGCCATCAGGTTAAACGAAAAGCAGACATTGTCAATCAGGTCAGAAGCTTAGCGGAGCCATGGGGGTGCCTCTGAGACGGTGTCAGGAGAAGCCCTTATGGCGTTTTTTACGGGAGAATTTGCCTGAGATCCAGCCGACAAAAAAGACCCCGCCGCCGGCCAAAAACCACTGAATCATCGCCGTGCGCAGCAGGGTGCGGTTCTCACTCCGCAGACCGGTCAGCTCTGCGGTCAACTGGCTGTTTTCAGCAGCCAGCCGGTCCCGCTCATCGCCCAGAGCCACCACGTTTTGCGACTTCCGACTGAGATCGTCGTGTCTGGCCTGCAGCTGCTGCAGCGCCACAGTGGTTTCTTCAAGCTGACTGCTGACCTGCTGCTGCTGTGCGCGGCTTTCGGCAAGCTTCTCGCCGATTTCCGAACGTCCCGAGTCGGCGGCCCCGACCTTCGCCTTGAGCTGGTCGATTTCTTTGCGCAGCGCTGCAATCACCTGGGTCTTCGGCGTTTCATCGGTCAAATACTGTTGCAGCACGTAGCCTTCTTCGCCTGACCTCAGCCGCACCTTGAAATACTCCTTGTCCTCTTCGAGAACCTCGAAAGGGGTACCCGTCTTCAGGGTTTTGATGATCCGGTACTGGTTCCCCTTCCCCTCACGGAAGGTAATGATCAGTTCGTCGGAGACGTACAGGGTTTTGGCCGAAGCCAGACCGGCCTGGACCAGCAGCAACCCCAGCACGGCCTGCAGGAGAAAAACGGTGAGCCGTCTGCGGGAGCCCGCAGAATCAGAGCATTTCATAATCGAACCTGTCATTGATCGTTCCTCGCGGCGTTTGAATTTCGGTCGCCACCTGATAGCGCCCCGGAGCAGTAAAATAGATATCCGCACCATATCTCCCCCTGGCGGGTTGAGCCCGGACCTGCAGCTCAGAACCGCGCGGTCCGCTGATGTGATAGATGACGGATGCCTCGTCGCAGAGACCCTGCCGCGCACCAGAGAGATACAGAACCAGTTCGGTCGGTTGCGCTGGAGAAGACGCCGGTGGCGGCAGCAGGTGATAATCAAGCAGAAGCCCATCCTGCAGCGACACATGGATCGATTCGCCGCGCGGCATCCTGAGTAATTCTAATGAACCATCTTCCTTATACCCTATCTGGCCGGCGTATGCAACCAGAGCCATGGCTGTCCCGCAAACCAGAATAAGCAGGGTACGCACAAACCGCTTGTCCATGAATCACCTCCATTCGCCACGACTTAAAAAAAGAGAGCAAAAAATCTATGGCACCCGTGGATACGCTCATGACCACATCAACCACCTAGAACTACCGCGAGCAAACCTTGGGCCAACCTCACAATGTACGCGAAAACAAGCACCTGACCACTAATAACAGTACTCATGAATAAAAGGCGACATATCCGCCAGAGGACATGTCGCCTTTTTGAGACGCTAACCGGGCCGCTTTACGGCGTCGCCACCGGCCATGACAGTTTTTCTGAACAGACCCCCCGATCTCCCTGCTTCATCAGGGCTTTTGCGCAAACATTAGCCACCGGCGCACTGGACAGAACACCGTCTCCCAAATGCGACATAGCCAGCAGGCTAATCAGCTTTGAACAGGGTCGGAACGATATGGTGGCGCTGCAGCAGCTTGTAAAAATCGGTGCGGTTACGGTCGGCAATCCGGGCGGCCCGGGTGACATTCCCCTTGGTCATCTGCAGCAACCGGACCAGGTAATCCTGTTCGAACTTGCGCCGAGCTTCAGCAAAAGAGAGGATTTTTTCCGGGGTATCGCGGATCGCACTCTGCAGCAGATCGGCAGAGATCACCGGGGTGGTCGACAGGGCAACCGCCTGCTCGATAACATTGATCAACTGACGGATATTGCCGGGCCAGGGGGCGTTCAAGAGCACGTCCATCGCGTCCGGGGAAAAACCGCTGATTTTCTTGCCTGAACGTTCCGCCAATTTCTGGCGGAAGTGGTCGGCCAGAAGCGGCACATCCTCGCGGCGACGGTTCAGATTGGGCACTTCGAGGCAGACGACATTCAACCGGTAGTAGAGATCTTGGCGGAACAGACTGGACGCGATCGCTTCCTCAAGGTCGCGGTGGGTGGCTGAGATGATCCGGACATCGACCGGCACTACCCGGGTCGAGCCGACCGGGCGCACCTGGCGCTCCTGCAGAACGCGCAGCAGCTTGACCTGCAGGGCAAGCGGCATGTCGCCGATTTCATCGAGCAGCAGGGTTCCGCCATGGGCCGACTTGAACAGGCCGGCATAATCCTGCACCGCCCCGGTAAACGAACCCTTGGTGTGGCCGAACAGTTCGGACTCGAGCAGGGCCTCAGGAATCGAACCACAGTTAACCGCGACGAAGGGCCCCGAAGCACGTGGGCTGGCCAGGTGAATGGCCCGCGCCAGAAGCTCTTTGCCGCTGCCACTTTCGCCGAGAATCATGATGCTCGATTCACTCGCCGCCGCCAGCTTCAGGCGACCGAGCAGGTCTTCCATGATCGGGCTGCAGGTGATAATATCCCGGCGCCAGACGGCAACCTCGCCACTGTCGGAAGCCCCGCCGGCGCCGCCGGTAAGACTCAGGGCGTTACGAATTTCCTGCAGAAGATTCCGGCTGTCCACCGGCTTGGTGAGAAAGGTATAGACCCCCCGCCGGGTCGCATCCACGGCTTCGGCGATTGATCCGTGAGCGGTCAGGATGATAACCGGCACCGAAGCGTTCACCTTGCGGATCGATTCAAACAGGGCCAGCCCGTCCATCCCCTCCATGCGCAGGTCGGTGACGACGATATGCGGACGGAGGGTCAGAAACTGAGCCATCGCCTGTTCAGCGCTTTCGGCTTGGGTAACCGCGTAGCCCGCGGCAGTAAGGCGCATGGAAACCAGGCGCAACAGGTCGGTGTCGTCATCCACCAGCAGAATACGATTATGCTTCTTGTTCATTTAGTCTCTCATTTAGCCGCAGGGCGTTTTTTATCTCGTTCGCTCAGTATCTTTTCAATTTCCTTAAGTTCTTGCAGTTGCTGAGCCAACTTCTCAGCCCGTTCATTTTCTTCGCCCAGTCTGCGCTTGAGTTCACGATGGTCTTCGAGCAACAACCGGAGCAGCCGGCCCAGCCCGGGCAGGTGTTCATTTGCAACATCGACCTGCTGACCGTTGCCGTGCAACAACTCAAGAGCATAGTCGCGGTCGGTAAACGTTTGCCCGGGCAGCAGGGTGAGAAGAATCAGGCGCCAGCGCCCTTCTTCATCGGGGGCGCTGGCGTAGCGCTCCTTGACGAAGTTAAATTCCCTGTCGAGTTCAGATTCGGACAACCCCTGGAGGTCGTTAAAATACGCCAGGACATCCTGTTTTTCTGGCAGAACCAGAACCGGCGCCTCGACCGCCGGCGTCCATCTGGGCTCCGGAGCCAGCAGAGGCATCAGCTTGCCGCAGCCGGAGCCGGCTGCAACAGAAATCAGCAGCAGCAATGCGGCAATAATATTTCTCATAGGGTTGTGCTTTCTTCTGTGAATGGCAGTGTCAAGCGGATACGGCATCCCGGAGGGCCCGCATCGACCAGGGTAAGTTCCCCGCCATGGGCCATGGCCATTTCGCGGGCAATGGACAGGCCTAGACCGGTCCCCTTGACATGCCCAGGTGTTGATCGCCGCCCCTGGTAAAAAGGGTGAAATACCTTGTCATGATCTTCGGGCGAAATCCCCGGGCCCGAATCCGCCACCTCAAGAAACCACTGCCTCTGATTCCGCCGGCAGAGAAGGTTAATCCGCCCTCCCGGCGGGGTGAACTTGAAGGCATTGGAGACCAGGTTATCGATGATCGTTCGTAGTCGATTGCGGTCGGCAGTTACTGTCAATGCATCGATATCGAGATCCAGATTCAGCTTTTTTTTCATCACCAGGGTTCTGTGGTCAGCAAGCACATCATCGATCAGCGCGGCCACGGAGATGTCGACGAGGTCAAGTATCGTGCTGGCGCCGGCCTGAAGCTTGCTGAAGCCGAGCAGATTTTCGATCAGCTTCTGCAGGTCACGACTGCTCTTGCAGAGAATTTCCACGATTTCTCTCTGCGGATCGTTGAGTTCGCCCACCACATTGTCGTTCAGCAGTTCGGCCCCCTCGCGAATCGACGCCAGAGGCGTTTTGAGCTCGTGCGAGACCTGGGCAACAAACTTGGCCTTGGACCGTTCGACATCGGCCAACTGATTGCGCATCCAATCGAGCCGCTGGCCAAGAAAGGCCAGATCGTGGGTACCGCTCACGGTAACCTCCGAGGCAAAATCCCCCTCACCGAGCCGGTCGATCGCCGCCACGATCTGTTTGATCGGCCGGGAAATCAACATAGCAAACAGTATGACGAACAAAACCGAACAGGGGATCAGGGCAATGGCCTGCCAGATCAGCGCCTGCTGAGCCTGGACCGTAGATTTCTGCATGCTGTCCACTTCGCGAAAAATCAGTGCGTGCCCGGCGTCGGCCACCTCGTTCGCCAGCTCGTTAAGTTCGCTGAATTGCGACAGCGCCGCCTCGCGAACCGGCGCCTTGCGCGGTTCGTTCTGCAGCACGTAAAATATCTGCGATTCCTGCGACAACAGTCTCTGCAGGCTGTTCAGTAACGGCGGATCAAGGGGCAGCAACAGCAGCCGGCGCAGGGTTTCCTGAATCTCCTCATGCTGGGTTTCTATCTCCTGCTGCAGACGCTCTTCGCCCAGCACCTCGAACTGACGGGCCTTGCGCTCCAAGGCGATCAGATCTTCGACCAGCAACCGGCTCCCCTCGGTGGCCCGCACCGAGCGATAGACAACCTGGGCGCTCTGCCGTGCCAGGGTTCCCATCGACAACCCGGCATTAATCAGCGCCACGACCAGCGGCAGCGAGACGAGAAAAAAGCCGATCAGTACCAGGCTCAAAAACGATTTCGGTCGATAGAAGCGCATCGCAACACCCCGCCGGTCGGGAAGCTCAGTTCGCGGCTGCCGGGAAACGGTCCGTTTCCACACTCTCTGCATTATGCCTTGAGTTTCTTAACCTTGTAAAAACAGCCCATTCCCCAATCAGAAACGGCCCTGCCCATCCATGATTCCAGCTGAAAGTCAGCCGGAAAGCGGCCAGTCGGTCTCGTACCCTTCGGGGTAGAAGGTTTCCCGGGTACGGTTGAAATAACCGTACTGCAACCGCGACACCTCGGCCTTGACCCGATCCATCATGGTCTTCATGCCGAGCCCCTCGTCGGCCACCCCCATGGCATCGAGGTACATCACGGGGTCGATGCTCAGGTTGCGAAGCTGGACCAGGTCGACCCCGGCCGCGTTCACCAGCTGCAACAGCGCCTCGATTTCATCGGCACGGTCGGTCAGGCCGGGGAAAACCAGGTAGTTGAGCATGGTGAACATGCCAGCCTCTTTGGCCCGGCGGATCGACTCCAATACTTCGGCGAAATGATAGCCGCGAGGCCGGTAATAGGCGTTGTAGAACCGCTCCTGAACCGAGTTGAGAGAAACCCGGATCGAGTCGACCCCGGCCTCGGCCAGACGGTCGATGGCCGCGGGGATCGAAGCATTGGAATTGAAGTTGATGGTTCCGCGCGGCGTGGCCCGGCGCATAGCCCGCACCGACTCGCAGATGGTGTCGGCCTGCAGGATCGGGTCCCCCTCGCAGCCCTGGCCGAAGGAGACGATGGCGTTCTCTGCCTCCTGCAGGTGCGGCACCGCCACCTCGCAGAGCTCCTGCACCGTCGGCACGAAGGTCAGTCGCTCCTGGCTCGACGGGCAGCATTCCGGCGCTTCCTGCAGCGAGATGCAGCCAAGGCAGCGGGAATTGCAGGTCGGCGAGGTCGGCAGCGGGGCCTCCCAGCGACGGAAAAAAAGATTTTTCGCGGCAAAGCAATGGTAGTCGACGGCACAGCGCGACAGCTGTTCGATCAGCCGATTGTCCGGGTGGGCCTTGAGCGACGTGCGCACCAGCGGGTCGAGCTGGCGATCATCGTAATGCTCGGGCTGCCACTGGGGGTTACGATCGACCTTGGCCGCCGCCACGTAAAAACGCTCCTCCTCCACGCACCAGCCGACCGCCGTATACGACCAGAGCGGCAGCTGCACCTGCTTGCGCCGGTAATCGGCCGCCGGCAGCAGGGTGCGGGTATAGCCCGGCGTCATGAAGGCGGAAACCGCCTGAATGCGACCGCCCCCCCAGCTGCGCGGCAGGCGGTCGGCCGTCACCAGCCGGCGACTGCTGCGATCGAGCCCCATCGGCGGGGTGTCGGGGATGGTGAACAGTCGACTCCCCTCGGGCAGCGGGATCAACTCGTCTGGCCGGGGTACGCGGGCCGAAAGGGCGTTCATGCCGGCCAACAGCAAATCGGGATGTTCGAACACCTCGCCGGACTCGTCAGCGACGACGGCGAGAATGGTTTTCTTTGATGCCATGCGGGTTCAGGTTCCTTATGTGGACGAATATCTGCAGCGGGGAAAATGACCTTCTGCTTATTTTTTCAGGGGTTGAATCATATCACAAAGCCGGCAAAAGTGAAATCAGCTTCCTCGGAGCCGGCAGATTCCTCTTTTCTTCGCCATCGCCCTCGGTTATCCTTGGCCGCATGCGCACACTTCTGACCACCCTGCATAGCAAATTCATCCATCCCAGCCTCGCCCTGCCCTGCCTGGCCGCATACTGTGGCGCCGAGTGCGGCGACCTGGAGATCCGCGAATTCACCATCCACGAACCGAAAGAGAGCGTTCTCGCCGCCCTCCTGGCCGAGCAACCGGACGTGATCGCCTTCTCGGTCTACCTGTGGAACCGCCGCGAGACGTTGGAACTGGTCGATGCCTTGTCGGTGGCCCGCCCGCAGCTGCGGCTGGTACTCGGCGGCCCCGAAGTCTCTTTCGCCGGCCCGGAGCTGTTCGACCAACACCCCGGCCTCACCGCCCTGGTCCGCGGTGAGGGCGAACTGCCGCTGCGGCAACTGCTGCGCGCCTGGCAGATGAACCTTGCTCCCGGAGACATCCCCCGCCTGCTGCACAGAACCGGCGGCAGCCTGGTCGAAGGCCCCGACGGCCCGCTGCTCGACCCGCTCGACACCCTCCCCTCCCCCTTCGCGCTGGGACTGGTCGACCAGAACCGGGGCTTCGTCTACCTTGAGACCAGCCGCGGCTGCCCGTATTCCTGCGCCTTCTGCATGAGCGCCCTCGACAGCCGGGTGCGCTCCTTCTCGATGGAACGCATCCACAGCGACCTCAGCCTGCTGATGGAGCGCGAGGTGCCGAAAATCAAGCTGGTCGACCGCACCTTCAACTACGACGCGGCGCGCGCCCGGAACATTTTTCAATACATCCTCGAGCACAACCGGCGCAGCCACTTCCACTTTGAAATCGGCGCCCACCTGCTCGACGAGGCGACCCTGCGGCTGCTCGAAACCGTTCCCGAGGGGATGTTCCAATTCGAGATCGGCGTCCAGTCGACCCTGCCGGCCACCCTCGCCGCCATCGGCCGCAAAGCCCCCCTCGACGCCCTGGCCGAAAATGTCCGTCGCCTGCGCCGCAAAGGCAACATCCACCTGCACCTCGACCTGATCACCGGGCTGCCCGGCGAAGGCTATGCCGACGTTCTCGCCTCCATCGACCGGGTCGCCACCCTGGCTCCCCACCACCTGCAGATTGAGCCGGTCAAACTCCTCCCCGGCGCACCGCTGCGCCGGCAGGCCGCCGAGCGCGGCATCCGCTTCGACCCCAACCCGCCCTACACCGTGCTGGCCACTCCCGACCTGAGCTTTGACCAACTCGAGCAGCTGCGCGGCATCAGCCGGCTCTGCGACCTGATCTGTAACAGCGGCCGTTTCAGCGGCTTTCTCGGGGGGCTCACTGACCGCTGCGGCAACCTCTCAGCCGGGCTTGAGAAAATTGAAGCCTTCTGGCGGCAGGCGCAACTCTTTCGCAACCCACTGTCACAGCGCGGCGTCTTTGAACACATTGCCGATTTCGTACAAAAAGAATTTACCGGGGAGCCGCGGGACGAACTTCGAGACCTTCTGGCACGGGATTTCGCCCACAGCGAGCGGGTAGTGCCGGGCAGCGCCCCCGTTTTTTTCGACACCGACCTCAGCAACCAAGAGCAGGCCCGCATCCGGCAACTCGCGCGCGAAGAACAGGACGCCATCAAAGGTCAGGGCATCAAGCTGCAGCACTTCGCCGCCGCCTTCCGTTACCTCCCTGGCAGCACCGAACGCAGCGTGCGAATCTTTCTCTACCTCACCGAAACCGGCAAAGGGATGCAGGTCAAGGAACTCCCCCTCCCGGCCGACAAATCACTCTCCCCGCCGCTCGGCTGAAATCAGCAACAACTAGGGCCCCGCGGGAGATCGCCGGGGCTACCTGAAAGCTCGCCTCGGCAAAGACACTACCTACGTGTAAGACTCTGCACACTCGTGAAATTCGGCCGCTGTCTCCTTGTCGCTTCAGAACCAGATCGTGCCGGCAATCTCGAAGGTGGTGCCAACCTTGCTTTTCCCCCGACCGGTGATGACGGTCACAAGAGCACTCCCTGCGGTTCCCGAATTCGGCGCAGCGACGTAACCGCCGAAACCTTTGCCACTGAAAGTGGTCACCCCATCATTGCAAACCACCGAATCGATCGACACCGACGAAGCAAAACCACACAAGGGTCTACCATCGGAATTCGCAGAGGACGAACCCTTTCCCCGTCTCCTCTTTCCCCGAAATGCAGGCCAAATCCACCCAAATTGACAAACAACAATTTGCCCATATAGTGGAGATCATCGGCCTAAAATTTATCCATCCAATCACAACCCGGAGCCTCTGGGTGTTCTTGCCCTGTGTGTCGTTGCGGTTATTGGAGGCGGCAAACACTATCCACAACATGGCTTAAAACAAAAGGAGAGTCTCATGCGACAACCCAAGAGGAATGTCCCGGAATTATTGGCAATCATCATCCTGTTCATTGGCTTACTGCCCCCTGTTGCAGCCAGCGCCGCGACGAATGACAACTTCGACAATGCATTTATCATATCAAGCTTACCCTTCAGCGATTCTGTCGACAACAGTGCTGCCACGATTGAAGTTGATGAGCCACAATCCTGTTACTGGTCGCCACACACCGTATGGTATTCCTACACGCCAACGACCGACGGCGTGGTAAGGGCCGACATGAGCGGAAGCAGCATCGATGACACCAACCTCAGTGTCTATCTGCGCACCGCCCCCGGGTTGAGCGGCCTCTCCTTCATAACCTGCGCAAGCTATACAAATAGCGCTGCGACCTTTGCCGTTCAGGCGGGAATGACCTACTACCTGCAGGTTGAGAGCTTATCCAATGTCGGCAACCTTAACCTGAACTTGCAGATCGTCCCACCGCCAGCCAACGATGATTTCTCGAATGCGGCTCCAATCGCCGCCCTGCCATTCCAGGCGACTGTTGATACCTCCGGCGCCACCCTGCAGGACGGCGAACCGTCGCCACCCTGCGCGGGAGGCATGCTGAGGGAAACCATCTGGTATGCCTTCACTGCGGCAATGGATGGTCCCGTTTCGATCAGTATCTCTGCTCCGTTTCAACCGCTGATCGCTGTCTATGCCGGGAGTTCCCTGACAGAGCTAACCGAGCTCGGCTGCCAGACCAGTTGGGGGCAACTCACCTTTCAGGCCAATGCGGGGGTCGTCTACTATCTCCAGCTTGGCAGCATGTACGGCCCCGGGGGACATATGGAAGTTGTCATGGATGTTACGCCGGCTCCCGTGGCCAACTTCTTTTTTTACCCATCGGATCCGTCAGTTTATGATGCCATCCAATTCTACGACAACTCCTATGATCCAGGACAAATTGGCTTTCACCCGGCAGCGTGGGACTTTGGTGATGGTACAATGGCTTCGGATTGCTGCCCCGTCCACCAATATCTTACCGATAATGACTATACGGTTAACCTTACCGCTACGACACTTGATGGGCGAACCGCTTCAGCCTCCCAGGTTGTTCAAGTTCGATCCCATGATGTTGCAATCATCAAATTCACAGCACCTCAGGCCGCCCGCGCCGGTCAGACTCGGCAGTTAAACGTAGCGATAAACAGCAGGCGGTACCCCGATACGGTCCAGGTCCAGCTCCTCAAAAGTGTACCGGGCGGTTTCGAAACGGTTGGCATGCTGACACAGTACGTGCTGGTGCGTTCAGGTAATCGGACCACCAATTTCAATTTCAGCTATACCTTCACACCGACCGATGCCGCGACAGGCAAGGTCACGTTCAAAGCTGTCGCCTTGATTGCAGGCAATCGCGATGTACTGCCGGCCGACAACGAGGCGATCGCTTTTCCCACTAAGGTCGCACCATAACTACAATCACTTTCTCAACATCATGGTTTTCGATCGAGTAGCTGAGGGAGGTTGCCCTCCCTCGGCTCTCACACCACCGGGCATACGGTTCACGTACCACGGCGGGTCCTCAGGTTGTTATTAATCGAGAACTCAGCAAGTTATCGAGCAGGCTGAACAATCCGAGATTGTCGAAATACCTTTTGCGAAAAGCGTCGTTCATGTGGGATGCCCCACTGTTCCACCATGCACCCCTGCCATTGAAAGCACTGGCCCTGGCCCGCCCTTCCTCCATCCCCCGTTTTCGCAGCTGCTTGTACCGTGTCCGGCCCCGTTTCCACTGGCGCCATAAGATACATCGCAATCTTCTGCGCAGCCACCCGTCCAGATCCTCCGCATAACCCTTCGTCTCGGCCAGCCTGAAATAGTTCAGCCAACCTCGAAGTACCGGGTTCAGGTCTTCTCGCGTGAATCGGCCAAGGTTTCTGCCGCGTCCCCGCCGGAAAAGGTCCTTGTCAAGATCATCCAAAAGGATGTTGGACAGCAGCGGCGAGAGCGGGCCGCCCTGAGGGGTGCCTTTGGTTGTCAGCTCGATTCTGTCCCCGCATTGCACGCCGGCCTTCAGAAACGCGTTGAGCAGGCGCTTCAGCCGCTTGCCCTTGATCTTTCGACCGAGGCGCGGCATCAGGATGTCATGATCCACCTCGTCAAAGAACTGCTTCAGATCCATATCCACCACCCAGCGTTTGCCCGCGTCCTGGTGTTCGCGGGCCGCAAGGACAGCGCCATGGGCGTATTCTCGCGGATACCGTCCGCTACCTTCGGCCCCGGCGCAGTCGTAACTGCTTTCTGTCGTATATCCGGTTCGCACGGTGAGAGATTCCTTCCTCAACTCAAGGTTCGGCCCTTCGTCCGTGATCGACGCGGACTACTATGGCCTCGGCTGACTTCTCATGCCGCTTCCCGCCGCCTCTCAGCGACGGTAGCTCGAGGCACGGCATGATACCTCCCCGGGTAATGCGCACCTGCCTTCACGCTTATACCTGCCGCATATACGACCCTGCCTTCCGTGCAGGTATGGGACTTTGGAGATATTTGCCTCCTCATCCGACACGGCCGCCTCATATGCGATTCCTGTCCGTCAGGTCAGCGCTTTGCCTTCGGCTTCCTCCCCACGACACCTCGCGGTGACGCAGTTGCAGTTCGGCTAGGACTTCCCCCTGCCGGGTGTCTAAGGGACTTTCACC
>NZ_JBFHGD010000028.1:0-22374 GCF_041583255.1 Trichloromonas sp.
CCTGTTTGACGAGGACGTCGACCTGGTGCTGGCAGTCAATACCAAGCTCGGCGAGACGATCCTCTGTGGCGGCGACGAAAACCGGCTGCTCAATGACAAGCTGGTTCACATCGATGTCGTCGCCGAACATTTCACTCGCTCGCCCATGGCCCGGCTGCACGTCTGCGGCCATCCGCGGCTGGTCTTCGAAAGTCTCAATCGGCAACTGCGGGCCGTGAAGAACAAGGATGACAGTCCGGTCGAAATTCACCTGGCCGACGCCGACGGACTGCCCGCCGGAATTCTTCTCGACGACCGCGCCGCCTGCCAGGCCGACGATGCGCCGCTGAAGCCGCAGCGGGTCATGTTCGAACTGGCCTCCAGGTTTCCCGATGAGACCCGCTTCCTGGTCGACGCCGGCAACAGCTGGTCGTGGGCGACCCACTACCTGCATCCGCGCAGCAGCGGCAAGTACCGCATCGGCATGGGTTTCGGCGCCATGGCCTGGGCCATCGGCGCTTCGGTAGGAACCGCCTTCGGCTGCCCGGGCAGCCCGGTCGTCTGTTTGACCGGTGACGGCAGTTACCTGATGAGCGGCCAGGAACTCTCGGTCGCGGTTGCTGAGAAGCTGCCGGTGATTTTCGCGGTGATCAACGATCGTGCGCTGGGGATGGTCAAGCACGGACAGCGGCTGGGAGGGGGGGAGCCGGTGGCTTTCGAGCTGCCGCCGGTCGATTTCTGCATGATCGCCAGGGCCATGGGGGCCCAGGCCTACTGCATCCGGTCGCCGAAAGATTTTGCCGCCCTTGATGTGGGCAAGATCTGCCGCCACGCCGGGCCGACCCTGCTCGAAATCCACATCGACCCGGAAGAGACGCCGCCCATGGGCGCCCGCATGAAGGCGCTGGTGGGGAAGAAGGGCGGAAAGCAGGAAGCCGTTCGAAATGTCTGGATAAAAAACTGAGTGCAAACTATCGGGGCGGCCCTGGATTCCAGGGCCGCCCCTGACTATTTGTCGGGAACCGGGCGCGGCGGCTTGCCCTGGTAGTCGATGTCGTCGCAGCGCATGGGGAGGAAGGTTTCGGGAGGGCGTTCGTAGGTGTCAACATAACATGCTGTCACGCCACTCGAAACGATGGCAGAACATAGACGGCATGCTTCTTCTGGTGAGAACCCCTGGTCGGCCAGAAAGGCTGACATGTAGCCGGTGAGGTTAAGTCCTTCATCATATCCGGCCATCAGGAAATTTTCTATTTCAAAAGCCAGAGTCATATGGTCCCCGTGGGAGAATCCAAGTTCGCTGGCAATTCTTTCCATGGCTTCAATTCGTTCGTCCCCCTTTGCTACCGGACGTGCAAAGCCCATGATAACAGGTTTGCCGCCGGGGATTGCGTCCTCCTGTTCAACGATTTCCTTGACGCTCAGTCCGTTTCTGAATTTCTCAGCAGCTTTTTGGATGAATGCTACCCCGTCAATCAGGGTATTAGGACCATAAATCCTTGAAAATGCTGTTTGCACACCAGCAGCGGTGGAGGCAATGGCAGAGGTTCGTAGTGAACCGCCGAGGGCAGCAACCTGATTGCACCATATGCGAGGATCTGGCCAACTCATACAGATGTAGGTCGCTTCAACCCAGTCGGCAAGGTTTTTTGTAGGGAGCTTACCTGTTGCATTTAATACGACAAACTGGCCGTAGGAAACCTTCCCGACTAGATCCTCCATCATGTTGAAACCATGACAGAATACACCAGTTCCCATAATCCAGCCGCCGTTACGGCTATATATGACACCGCGCTTCTCGTCCCAAAAGTTGGTATCGCCTCTTTCTGTATCAACGCTCAATGAAATAATCCTCGTCTTTAATGAAGGGTAAAGCCGTCAATGGCTTGTTGGCAAACTCCATTCCATGAACAAGCATGCCGGGGGCACTGAGCAACTGAAAAAGGCCTGGCCCGAAACGTGGCTGAATCCCGAGGTCGGCGAAGATGGCTGCAGCTAACCCTGTTGCTAGCCAACCGTGACCGTGATTGTTCAAAGCTTTTGCAAAAGTCTGTCCCCATGCCAAGCATTTGCCAGCGGCGGGCAATGAGGATAACTTGTCGGCCTGCTTCTGGGGTAGCTTGTCGATGCCGCCAAAGCGGCAACCGAAGCCGGGAGCGACATGCCAATCGCCTTCGGTCGGAGGAGTCGCTTCGGCAAACAGTGTGTCTGAGACGAGGTTGGGGTCGTTTTTAATTTCCTTGCGGAGAAATCGCATGCTTTCTTCGATTTCTGCAGCGCCGAGGTGGCGCCCGCTAAGCGTGGTCAGGGCCACAGGAAGGATTTGGGTGGTATCCGTTTTGCCTACGCCGACGCACATGGCAGCCCGAGTGGCGGGGTGACGAGGGCCTGGGTTGATCAGGGCTATCATCAGTTGTTCGAGCAGTTGAGCTTTTTCCACGGAGGGAAGTTCACCTTGAAAGAGCAGAAACAAAACATCAACAAAACTGCGTTTTTCCATCAGATCAAACAGATTGTAGCCGTGACAACTGCAGTCTTCGGCAATATATGGGTTTTCCGATGAAGCCTTTTCTTTCCAGATTTTTGTCATTGGTCGCTGGGTGAACGTTTCCTCACGCCGGCGTACTTTCCCATGGATGCTTGACATTCTTACATTCTCCAAATCATTTCAAACCACACGCTGCGACCCTCCAGCGGGTAATCATCGGGGATAGTTCCGTCGCTTGGCTCATGGGCGTCTTCATCAAAAACATTGTGGGCCGAAAGAGCGACATCCAGATTTTTGTAAAGGTTGTTACGTCGTAATGTCAGGTCGACCAATGTGTAATCATCGATTTCTGGTCGAGGGTCGCTGGTCGCGCGAACTCGGTTGCCTACCCAGGTTGCCTGTGGGGAAAACGTCCACGCGGGGAGAAACTTCCAGTCGGCTTTCAGGTAGGCCTGTTGCCCTGGTGCATCAGCAATTCGTTTATTCGTCTTTTTATCTTCAGAATGCTGCCAGACATAGTTGCCGCGGAAGCGGAGCCTTTCTGTGACTTTCCAGTCCATTTCCAGTTCGAAACCGTGACCATCCTGGTCACGAGCATTCTGGGCAGTGCGCGACGTGCCGTTTTGGTCGGGGACAAATTCGATGAGATCCTTGGCTTCGTAGGCGAAAAGACTCAGGCCAAATTGAAGGTCAAGCGTGGGTTTGTAGTCGAATGCCAACTCCAGGGTATCGATAGTTTCAGGTTCAAGGTGGCTGTTCCCCTGGGCGACCGGGTTGTTCACCGCATAGAGTTCAGAGAAGGACGGTGCTCGGAATGCGGTACCGTAAAGGAGCTTGGTCGTCAGATTGTGCCGGGTGGCCCATACCAGGGCCATGCGGGGATTGACTGTGTCGCCTGTATCGGAAAAATCATCGTAGCGAATACCGGCGGTCAGTTCCCAGTCCGGAGCGAATTGCCATTCATCCTGCAATGACAGGAAGGTGACTTTACGGGATTTGTCTGGAGCATAAACATAAGGAGTGTTGGAAACATTTGTCATGGTTCCATCGACAAGCCCTTCTGTGCCATCGATTATACCGGGCCCAAAGTTTTTTGACTCTTGTGTGTCTAATTCTTGGCGCTTGATGCCGGCCCCAATTCGAATGCTGTGATTATCGAATCCTGAATAGACAAGTGTTTGGTCCAGCCCCGCAATTTCAGATGTGCCATCCGGTCTGGCAAGTAACCCTGCGGGAAAGGAGACCACGCCTGCCGGATTGGTGAAATTGATATTGCCGTCAGAGCCTATCAGCAGGGTTGTTCCTGCCGGCAGCAGGTTGAAGTCGATGTCATTGTCCAGGTACTGATAGCTGACGCGGGTGGTCAGGTCCCAGTCGGGGTGCAGGTCGGTATTGTGCCAGGTAAGGTCGGTCAGATACAGGTTGTCGCTCTGGCTTCCCTTGGGGTCGAGAGCCTGGGCAGCGCCGGCTCCTAAGCCGGCATCTTCAAGTCGCCAATTCCATAGATGGAAGCGCCAGTTGCCGCGTTCGATATTCAGGTGTGTGTTGAGCACCTCGTAGCGGGTGTCCAGTGCCCCCGGTGCGAGTGATGCGCTGGTCCCGAAGGCATCAGGGGCGTCCAAGGCGGTCTGGGCGTCGCTCTTGACCACACGATCACGGTCGCCGTCGGTAGTCTGCCATTCGAAGGAAAAAACCACATCCCAGCCGGCATAGGTATCGCCGTGCTGTAGCCATAAGTCCTGGGTATCAAAAGATCCCGTCCGGCCTCCGATTTGTGTGCCGCTGATGTCGGCAGCCTCTTTGGTGATGATGTTGATGACCCCGGCGAAAGCGTCGGCTCCGTAGACGGCAGAGCCCGGTCCACGAATGATCTCGATCCGCTCGATGTTGGCGACCGGCAGACGGAACAGAATCGGATGAGCACTGGACCAAAGCTCAGGGAAGGATATCCCGTTCATCAGTATCAGCACCTGGGGATTGAAGCCGGTGTGGATGCCGCGAATCGAGTAGACCGAGTCGAGCCGGCTCAAGGTCGACAGCGAGACGTGCAGACCGGGGACGGTTTCGAGTGCCTGATCGAGTGTCGTGGCCCCCATCGCCTTGATGTCTTCCGCCGTGATGACGCTGGCGACTGCCGGGGCCTTGGTGATCGGTTTTTTGCTGCCGGTGGCGATGCTGATGAATTCCTCGTCGCCGTAGAGCGCCGCCAGATCGTCGTCCTGGGCCCAAGCGCTGGGCAGGAGGGCTGCCGTCAGCGCCAGTGTGATCAATAGGACTCTTGCTCTTTTCATGCTTCCCCCTGTGATTCAGGCGGCAAGGTACTGCCTTCCGAATTTACGGATCGGTAAAGTGTCGAATCATTAAAGTGCCCCCTCCGGGAAGTTCGAATATGAAAATACATGCGGATCATTTATGCCTGCGCTGTCTGTGGTTCTGGCCAGGATGGCGCCGGGGCGGTGTCGTCTGGCCTGTCGGCGGATGGTTCAGTTTCTTCGCGGTCGAATTCAAACGCAGCCTGCTGTTCGCCGGGCGGCAGGGGCGAGGATTCCGGTGCGGTTTCGACCTGGATCGGCAGCGGGATGCGGATGGTGAAGGTCGAGCCGGCGCCCGGCGTGCTGGAAAGCAGGATGTCGCCGCCCATCAGCCGGCAGAAGCGCCGGGTTATGGCCAGGCCGAGGCCGGTTCCTTCGAATTTGCGGGTGGTGCTGCCGTCGGCCTGGCGGAACTCTTCGAAAATGACCACCTGCTGGTCCGGAGAGATGCCGATCCCGGTATCGCTGACGTCGATGCACAGCAGTTTCCTGTCGAGGCGGGCAGCCAGGGTCACCGTGCCGCTGGTGGTGAACTTGCCGGCGTTGCTGAGCAGGTTGAGCAGGCTCTGCAGCAGCTTTTCGCGGTCGATGCGCAGATCTTTGAGCTCGCCGTCGATCGTTGATTCCAGCAGGTTGCCGTTCTGCTGCATAAGCGGCTTTACGGTTTCGAGGGCCTCCTTGAGCAGGTTGCGGATATTGACCTGCTCGAGGCTGAGTTCCATTCGCCCCGCTTCGACCTTGGCCAGGTCGAGGATGTTGTTGATCAGCGAAAGCAGCCGCTTGGCGTTGTGGATGACCCGGTTGAGGTCTTCGACGCTGTCGTAGCGGCCTTCGATCTCGAGTTCTTCCCTGGCGACGTCGGCATAGCCGATGACGGCCTGCAACGGGGTGCGCAGTTCGTGGCTCATGTTGGCGAGAAACTCGGATTTATGCCGGCTGGCAGTGAGCGCGGCGTCTCTGGCCTGAACCAGCTCGCGGGTGCGGATGGCGACTTCGGTTTTCAGCATCTCCCGATGGTTGCGCAGGCGCTGATCGCGTTCCTGCAGGCTGCTCATCATCATGTTGAACACCCCGGCCATGTGGATGATTTCTTTCGGCCCCTGCAGTTTGGCATAGACGTGGGTGCCCTCGTTTTTCGCTTCTTCCATGACCCCGGAAAGTTCGTAGAGCGGCCGGGTCATGCGCTTGATGCCGAGATTCATCAGCAGCAGCAGCCCAAGGGCAAAGGTGAAGGCAATGGCGATGTTGTTCCAGAAGAGATGCAGCTGCATGTTGCGCAGGGTGCTTTTCCCCATGTTCACGTAGGCGTAGCCGAGCAGTTCTCTGTTGGCGCTGTGGGTTGCGAAGAGCGCCTCGCCTTCATTTCTTTCACTGGAATCTTCGGCGCTGAAGACCGGGGCGACGAAAAACCACTCGGACTCCGTTTCCAGCATCAGGGCTGGTTTCTCGATGGCCGGCGACAGCGACATGGAGGGGCGGCTGCTGTCATCCGTCCCCAGCGTGAACAGCGCGGTCCCCTCGGGGTCGAGAATCCCGGCGAGGCGGACGTCGGGGAAGCTGAGGATGGTCTTCATCGGCTTCAGGGCGTTTTCTTCGCTGCGGTAGAGCAGGGCGAGCAGACTCTGGTCGGCCAGGTTGCCGGTGATCTGCAGCCCCTGGGCGAGCATCAGCTCCTGGGTCCGGTTGCTGCTGACCCAGGCGGTGGTCAGCGCGGCGGTCAGGGCCAGGCCGAAAATGCCGATGGCGACAATGCCGAGCAGTTTGCCGCGAAAGCCGATTTGAGAAAGCCAGTGAATCATCAATTCTTCCTGTTCCGCCGCAGGTTACGGAAACTTCAGCTGAAACGAATCCTGCTGTTCCGAAGAAAAGTTTAAGCCCAAATGAGCCGCCGTTCGCAGGTTGACCGCGGTCTGCAGGTCTTTGGTCGGGATCAGGGTTGCGGGATTGGTCCCCTGATTCATCTGCCTGGCCATTTCAGCCAGGCTCTGCCCCAGCCCGTAATTGTCGGGGAACTGGGAGAAGAGCGCCCCCTGTTTGGCGTGCGAAGGTTTGCTCGAAAAAAGGACGAACCGTTTGTTCCAGGCGGCTTCAAGCAGCATCGGCAAAACGACTTTGTCGTTGCCGCCGACATCGTCCATGGTCAGCCAGACGGCGTCGGTGTCCCCCAGCTGTTTTTCGATCAGGTCCCGGTAAGCGGTCACCGCCTCGCGCAGGTCGTTGGCCGGGAAGGCCAGCAGTTCGAGCTGGTTTTCCCGGGCGGCGTCCTTTGCCCGTTGAACCAGCCAGCCGCTGTCGGCGGGATTGTAAACGACGAAGACGCGCTTGGTCCTGGGGGCCAGTGTTTTCAGGTTGCGCAGCAGGGCGGCCGGGTCGGCGGCCATGCTGATGCCGGAGAGCCCGTTCGGGGCCAGCAGCACCGCGCCGACAATGACCGGCATCCGGTTTTCCAGTGATTTGGCCATCTGAAAGCCGCGACTTCCCAGGGTGATGACGCTGTCCGGCCGGCGGGATGAGAGCCACTTCTGGACCTTGCCAGGGTCGAAATTCTCCGGCAGGGCGTAGGGGATGACCTGGCTGCCGCTGCGCGACTCGATGCCGCGGATGATGTTGTTGAATACCGAGAGGTAGGGTTCCCGCACTTCGGGATAGAGAACCGCCACCCGGGGGGCTCCCCAGGCGGCTGTCTGGGGCGGAATCCACAGCAGCAGGCTGAGGACGACAATCAGGATGTTGAGGATGGTTTTATTCACAAGCCCGATATGTGCGGTAATGGACAGGAAAATGGGTTTGTCGACTTCGCGTCGACCCGTGTGGCGATGGGACCGGCCCTCTGCCCACGGGTGGGGAGTTAGCAGGATCTGCGCCGAAAATATCTAATGAGCCAGGTTTATTCTTCTTTTTCTTTTGTTTCGAGCACCGGCTGCTTCTGCAGGCGTTTGTAGTAGAAGTTCTGGCCATAGAGTACCGCGACCGGGTTGTGGCCGGTGACCCGGTCCTTGACCACCAGGGTGGTGACCGGTGCTTCGGAGTGCTTGGCGAACAGCATGTCGTGGCCGACACAGAGACCGACGATGATATTCATGTCGGTGCCGGCCTGGTTGAGCAGGCGGGCCTGGGCGATCGGGTTGCAGGCCGGTTCAAAGGTGCCCGGGCGAACTTTGTCCTCTTCGCTAAGGCCCAGTTCCAGCTTGTCGATGCTGCCGGCCTTGCAGCAGACCGACAGCGGCTCGAACCCCTGGGCCTGCAGGATGTCGACCAGTCTGGAGCTTTCTTCGAGCAGGCCGATGCAGGTGCCGATGCCGATTTTTCGGTAGCCCATCAGCTTGGCCAGGGCGATGGTGTCCTCGACCCTGGTCCAGCGGGCATTGACCGCGTCGGAGCCCGGTACCGGCTGATAGCAGAGTCCTTCGACCTGGGCGGCCACCCGCGCCAGTTTGGCATCGCCGTCATCGCCGGTGTATTGGCGAAACGATTCCTCGATGATGGTCGCTTCCCGTTCCGAAGGGCAGTAGCCGGGACGGGGGGGGCGCCCTTCCGGGGCGCTCCAGCAGTTGGTGGTGCCCTGTTTTTTCCAGAGGACGCTGCAGTTGGCGCAGGCGAGGGGGGCATGGTTGGGTTCGCTCATGTTCGATTCTCCATCGGATAAATTCGAAAAGGCATATGGGAATCTTATTTTGATGGTAACCAGCGAAAAAAACAAGGACGTCTTTTTCCCAGAAATGTAATGAAGGGCCAGGTTTCCGGCGACTGCCGGCGATAATTTTATTTGCGGTTTTCCGGCGCAGGGCACGGAGCTTGCTGACACATGTCTGTGTTTGAATGTTGTGCGCAAGGAGTTTTGATTTATGGTTCGGTTTGTTCGGTCCCTGACCGCCGTGGCGGCCGTCCTGGTATTTCTGGTTTCAGCGGCCGCTGCTGCGGAACCTCGCGTCCTGATTGAAGGGTCCGGCGACAGCCAGGAACTGCTGCGGGGGTTGGCCCAGGCCTTTTCGACCGCCCATCCGGAGCTGGTGGTCGAGGTGGGGGAGAGTATCGGTTCGACGGGCGGCGTGCGTGCGGTCGCCGGTGGTCGCAGTGAACTGGGGCGGGTCTCCCGTCCACTCAATGACAAGGAGCGATACCTCGGCCTTGAGTACCAGGTTTTTGCCTGGTCGCCGGTGGTCTTCGCCGCCAATCTGCCCGGGGGCTGCCTGGATAATCTCGCCTCGGAGCAGATCCTCGGCCTCTATTCGGGGGCGATCAGCAACTGGAAAGAGCTGGGCCCCTGCCCGGACCAGAAGATTTATCTCGCCGTTCGCGAAGAGGGGGATTCGTCCCGCCGGGTTCTCGAGCAGGAGCTGTCCGGTTTTCAAGAAATTGACACGCCGGCCGGTAAAGTCATTTATTCGACACCGCAGACGGTCGAAATTCTCGAGACCGTCCCGTTCACCCTCGCCTACGTCCCGCTGGCCGCGCTGGGCGGCAGCAAGCTGGTCGTCTTTCGCCTGGACAGTGTCGCTGCCGATGCCGCGGCTGTCCTGCGGGGAGATTATCCGGCGGTCACCCCTTTTGCTTTGGTCTGGAAAAAGCCTCTAAGCGCAACGGCCCGGATGTTCCTCGATTTCGTCGGCAGCCCGGCCGGTGAAAAGATTATCCGTGATTTCGGCGTGGTGCCGGCTTCAGCGGATTTGCCAAAGTAACGCACCCGCGATGACTAACGGCGAACCATTTCGCCGGGGACGTGAAAATGCTGCGCTCGCTCAAGCATAAATTCATGCTGGTCCAGGCGGCCGGGATCCTCTTCAGCTTGCTGATGGTGGCGGGCAGCAGCTACCTGCTGCTGGTCGATTCGGTCAAGAGCACCCAGTCGGCGAATCTCAGGGCGCGCTCCGAGCACCTGGCCAGCCTGGTAGAGCACGACCTGGAAAACTACAGAGAGGTTTTCCAGCGCATCGAAACGCTCGATTACCATGTCAATTTTCGCGACCTTCCCCTGTCCAGGCATTTTGCAAAGTTTCAGTTCAAGTTTCCGGTTCTCAGCTACATCAACAGCAGCGGCGGCGAAGAGGTCAAGGTCGTCAGCGGAAAGAAAACGGAGCAGTTCGCCGAATTTGCGGAGGCGGCCTGGTTTCAGGAGGCCATGAGCCGGCCCAATCAGATTATAACCGTCGGGCCGCAGCTGATTCCCGAGCTGGGAGAGCCGGGTCTGCAGCTGGTGATGGCCCGGTTCGACTATTTCGGCGATCGTTTTATCGGGCTGCTCAGGGGGGTGATCCCGGTTGCCCTGCTCTCCCATGAACTCGAGGAGCAGAAGAACGATATTCAGGATCGGATCTGCCTGCTCGGCCGGGACGGTCGGCTGCTCTATTGTTCCGCCGATTGCGGCAAGCCTGGCGTGGTCGTCATGGCGGCGAAAGTTTCACCGCTTGCCGGCGCTCATGGCGACCATTCGGGCGGGGTCCGGCGCGACCTGATTCACGGAACCGACAGTTATGTCGCTGCGACTGTCGTCCCCTCGATCGGGTGGACGGTGGCCGTGTCGATGCCGTACGCGGACTTCATGGCCGCCCCCCTGCAGATGAAATACATCACCCTGCTGGTCGCCCTGGTCGCCCTGATGCTCGGGCTGTCGCTGATTGTTGCGCTGAGCGAGCCGTTGCTGCGGCATCTGCGCCAGATCGTCCACCATACGCAGCTGGTTAGCGCCGGGGAGCTGGGACACCGGCTCAATATCCGGCGCGGCGACGAACTGCAGGATTTAGCCGATTCGATCAACCAGATGACCGAAAGTATCGCTCTCGAACATGCCGGTCGCGAGGCGCTTGACCAGCTGCTGCAGTCAATCATCGATCCCCTGGTGGTGACCGGGGAGGACGACCGGATCGTTAAGGTCAACCAGGCGACCCTCGAATTGTTGCGGGTCTCCCGCGTCTCCCTGCTCGGGCAGCCCCTGCAGAGCCTGTTCGGCGAGCAGGAGACGCTCAGGACGCCTGGCGGAGTGCATGAGCTGATGGTCAGCGGAAGGATCCGCAATCACGAAACAACGGTCCTGCAGGAAAACGGCCGGCCGGTACCGGTTTGGTTTTCCTGCTCGCGGATCGATTCGGCCCGGCCTGAGCAGGGCGGGATCATCTGTATCATCAGGGACATCCGCGAGCGCAAGCAGGCCGAGAAGGAAATCACCCGCCTGGCGTACTACGACAGCCTGACCGGGCTGCCCAACCGGACCCTGCTGCTCAACCGCCTCGACCAGGCCCTGCTGCAGGGTGAGCGGGAGCATATGGCCAGAAATGAGCGGTTGGCGATTCTGCTGCTCGATCTTGACCGGTTCAAGTACGTGAACGACTCGTTGGGGCACGATGTCGGCGACCTGCTGCTCAAGGAGATGACTGCTCGGCTTAAAGGGGTCTTTCGCGCCAGCGATACCCTGGCCCGCCTGGGGGCGGATGAGTTTGTCGTGCTGCTGCCCCGGGTCAAACAGGCCGAGGATGTCGCCGGCCTCGCCCGCGACGCCATGGCGGTCTGTTCCCGCGCCTTCCAGGTGGCCGGGCAGGAAATCTTTTCGTCTCTGAGCATCGGCATCGCAC
This sequence comes from Trichloromonas sp., assembly GCF_041583255.1. NCBI lineage: Bacteria > Pseudomonadati > Thermodesulfobacteriota > Desulfuromonadia > Desulfuromonadales > Trichloromonadaceae > Trichloromonas > Trichloromonas sp. The sequence goes on from NZ_JBFHGD010000028.1 coordinate 11,346, forward strand.
TCTATCCGGACGACGGGAAGGGCAGCGTTTCCCTGCTGAAAAATGTCGACGCCGCCCTGCACCACGCCAAAGCCGGGGGGCGCGGCTGTTTCCGGTTTTTTTCCCGGGAAATGGACCAGAAATCCCGCGAGCGGCTGCGCCTTGAGAGTCGTTTGCGCAACGCCGTCGGCCGGCTCGAAGGTTTTTCACTCCATTACCAGCAGCGGGTCGATCTTGCCAGCGGCCGCATCGTCGGTGTCGAGGCGCTGCTGCGCTGGCAGGATGACGAACTGGGGGCGGTTTCCCCTGACCGGTTCATCCCGGTGACCGAGGAGACCGGACTCATTCTGCCCCTTGGCGAATGGGTGCTGCAGACCGCCTGCGCCCAGGCTCAGAGTTGGCGGGCCGAAGGCCTGCCGCCGGTAAAGATGGCCGTCAACCTGTCGGGCTGTCAGCTCAAGGACCCCGGGCTGGCGGATCTGGTCGAACGGATTCTGCAGCGGACCGGTTTTGACCCGACCTGCCTGGAGCTGGAGCTCACCGAAAGTATGCTCATGGAATCGGTGGAGAGGAACATCGAAACCATGCGGCAGCTCAAGGCGCTTGGCGTGTCGCTGGCGATCGACGATTTCGGTACCGGCTATTCATCGCTGCGCTACCTGCAGCATTTCCCCATCGACGTGATGAAGATCGACAGGTCTTTTGTCATGGAGATCGGCAACGGCAAGCAGGATTCGGCGATCATCAGGGCGACCATCGCGCTGGCTCAAAGCCTGAATCTGCGGGTGGTCGGGGAGGGGGTCGAGACGGAGACGCAGCTCGATTTTTTGCAGAGCCACCAGTGCAACGAGGTTCAGGGGTATCTTTTCAGCCGGCCGGTTTCAGCCGGTGAGTTCAGGGGCCAGCTGTCCCGGCAGGGATAGCCGGGTCAGCTCAGTCTTCGGTTTTCCAGCGCCACCAGGCGGGAATGACACCGCTGCTGGCGACCTTCACTTTCTCCAGCAGTTTTGATCGTTCTTCGGTCAGGTCGAGAATCCTCTGGCGCGTCCGCTGCCGCATCGAAAAATCCCCGCCGTTAAGTGCTTTTCTGAAGTCGTTCTTGGCGGCTTCCCGTTCCCGGTCGATCCGTTCCGCTTCATTCCGCAAGAATTCTGCGGTTGCTTTAGGATCCTGGGGGGGCGGCAGCCGCGACTCGGAGTTCGCAGGCGTGTCGTCGTGCTCTGTTTCTGGCAGCGCTGCCACGTAATTGTTCTTTGGGGCAAAGGTGATCCGCTTGATGGCTGTTCTAACCCGGCGGTCGCCGGGGGCAACCGGGGCGATGTAGCGGACGGTGCTGCGGGGGATGCGCGTCATGGTGCCGTTGGTGAGCAGGCGGATGACCTCTTTGTCCACCTTGTCCACCCAGTAGTCAGAGGCGTACAGCTCTTCCCCGGATTTCAGCAGCGCCTTGTACTGGGCACTGGCCTGGGAGGGGGCCAGGACGGCGATCAGCAGGGCCAGCAGGGCAGCTTTTCTCATGAAGAAAAATTTCATGCGACCGGGACCATGGCAAAAAGGTGTGGAAGGCAAAGGGTTTGCTGGCCGCCGGGACAGGGCCTTCATCCCGGAAGATTAACCGTTTGTATCACTGCACTTGTCTGGCTGTCAAGGGCGGGCCGGGACGCTGGCCCGATTTCCCCCCCGCTCAGAGGGAAATCTTGCGGCACTCCATGTAGAACCGTTTCTCGTCCGCTTCGCCCATGGAGAAGGTCTTGCGCGGCAGGGCGCCGTCGAGGATGATGGTTTTGAAGAGGTCGTGCTTGGAGATGGCCGGCAGGTAGAAGCCGAGATTGCTCGGCCGCTTGCCCAGCGCGGTGACCGTTCCTTCGCCGTGGATGTAGTCGATGCGGGCCTTGGGGTGATCGGCCAGGAAGTGGTCGAGAAAGGCCTGCAGGGTGGCCACCACCAGGTGCAGCGGCGGGTTGTCGATAACGAACAGGCCGCATTGTTCGCCGGCGATGAAGGGAATCAGGTGCCGCCCTTCCTGCTTGAGTCGGCGGCTCTTTTCCGGCAGCGAATCGAGGTCGCCGCAGAGTTCGCAGCTGAAGGCGGCGCCGGCTTTCCGGTAGAATGCTTCCGCCTGCTGGATCAGCTGGTCGAACTCGATATCGAACAGCACCCGGTGAATCGCTTCGAATTCCAGACCCGGATCATGGATGTTGACCAGTTCGACCAGGGCGAAACGGGCCGGGTGGTCCATGATCGCTTCGCGGTCGGCGGCCGTCTCCTTGAGCTTTTCCCAGATCGCCTTGGCGGTGGCGAAGGAATGATTGCCGTCGCCCATGGCGTAAAGGACCACCGGCTGGTCATCGACCTGGTAGCGCGCGGCGAATCGCCCAGGCTCGGCCAGCCGGTCCAGGGCGTCGACGACCTGCTGGATGGCCGCCGGGTCGTCGACCCGCCAGCCCCTGAGGTGACCGCCGCCCAGCATCAGCGGAAAGTCGTAGGCGACCGGCAGCTGACGCCGGCAGAGGGGCTCGATGACGGTCTGCTCGGGGTCGTCGATCAGCACCATGATGTGGGGCAGTTCAATCGGCGCCTTCTCCCGCACCCGGATGCGCGGCGGCAGGCGGTCGAGGATGGTCCCCTCGGTGGCGCGGATCAGGGTGTCGGCACCCGGCCGGTAGTCGTACTGCTCAAGGTCGAGGGCAACCATCAGCCCTTTGCGCGAGGGCGCGTGCTCGGTCGCGCGGTCGACCAGGATGAAACCGGGGGTCTGCGACTCGAGAACCCCCTCGTCGAGGTAGCTCTCCATGGCGGCGTTGATGGCGCGGATCCGCGCGTCGCCGTCCGGCTCTTCCAGGTGCACTTCGGGAAAGATCAGGTTCAGGGTCGTCGGCTCCCCGGCGGTCAGCTCTTCGACCTTGTCCCAGTATTCGGGCTGCGAGGTGTACTGGTCGCAGGCGATCACCGCCCACTTGCTGAGGTCGAGGCCGGTTTTGGGGAGCAGGATGGTCGGAACCTGGAGGGCGATCTTGTCGAAGGGCATCGGATACGTCCTTAAATGAAGTGGGTCAGAGACAGCGCGTTCAACATTGGTAGCACAGTTTGGCCCCCTTGAAAACCGCAAAAAGGGCTTGCAGGATGGATGGTTGCGCCGCTAGCCCGGTCCGGCGGGCACGATCTCGATCACCTTCGCCCAGCCGGCGCCGGCCTGCCAGCGCACGTCCCGGTCGAACAGCCGCAGGCCGTAGACCCGTGGGATCTCCTGATTCTTCCGGTAGGCCGGTCGCGGGTCGTACTGCAGGATCTGCTCGATCAGCGTCCGCAGCCCCGGTCGGTCGGCTTCCAGCTCCCGGCAGCAGGCCAGGGCTTCAGCGCTGAACTCGACCCGCAGCGAGGGGGGCGGCGCGTTGTCGGCGAAGCCGCCGCGGGCTTCGGGGAGGCTGTCGGCGTAGGGGAGGTAGGGTTTGATGTCGAGGACCGGGGTGCCGTCGAGCAGGTCGGCCCCTTTCAGTTCCAGCAGCCATTGGCCGTTTTTTTGATCGATGCCGACGAGCTCGACCACCGACAGGCCGATCGGGTTGGGCCGGTGGGTGCCGCGGGTGGCGAAGACGCCCAGGCGCTGGTTGCCGCCGAGCCGGGGCGGGCGCACGGTGGTGCGCTGCTGGTTGTCCGGGCAGGCGTGAAAGACGAAGAGCAGCCAGAGGTGCGAGAAGTCCTCCAGCCCGCGCAGGGCTTCGGCGCAGTTGTACGGGGGGAGCAATTCCAGGGTGGCGCGGGCGTCGGGGGCCAGGCCCGGCTGGCGGGGGATGCCGAATTTTTCCTTGAAGCACGAACGGATGATGCCGACGGTGCGAAAGGTGAATTCCACGAAAACTCCCGGATAGAGGAAGGGCCGGGTCTCACGGCCCGGCCCTGCGGTTGTTGGTAGGGGCGGCCCCATGTGGCCGCCCTTGGTTTTCGATGTTGGCGGAAGCACGGGCGGCCACGCGGGGCCGCCCCTACGACATGCCGGTTTATTTCTCGCTGAGGATCCGGACCATGCGCCGCAGCGGCTCGGCGGCGCCCCACAGCAGCTGGTCGCCGCAGGTGAAGGCCGAGAGGTACTGAGGGCCCATTTTCATCTTGCGCACCCGGCCGACCGGAGTCATCAGGGTGCCGGAGACGGCGGCCGGGGTCAGCTTGGCCAGGCTGTCGGCCTTGGTGTTGGGCACCAGTTGCGCCCACTCGTTGTCGTTGGCGATCATCGCCTCGATATCGGCGATCGGTACGTCCTTGTTCAGCTTGATGGTCAGCGCCTGGCTGTGGCAGCGCATGGCGCCGACGCGGACGCAGATGCCGTCGATGGGGATCGGTTTTTCGCTGCCGAGAATCTTGTTGGTCTCGACCAGCCCCTTCCACTCCTCGCGGCTCTGGCCGTCTTCGACTTCGCGGTCGATCCAGGGGAGCAGGTTGCCGGCCAGCGGAAAGCCGAACTCCTTGGTCGGCATCGAGCCGTCGCGCAGCGCCCCGGTCACCTTGCGGTCGATCTCGAGGATCGCCGAGCCGGGATCGGCCAGCAGCGCATCGACGGTGCCGTGCAGCGAGCCCATCTGCGACAGCAGCTCACGCATGTTGGGGGCGCCGGCGCCGGAGGCGGCCTGGTAGGTCATCGAGGTCATCCACTCGACCAGGTTGTTGCGAAACAGTCCGCCCAGGGCCATCAGCATCAGGCTGACGGTGCAGTTGCCGCCGATGAAATCCTTCTGGCCGGCGGCCAGTGCCTTATCGATGACGCCCCGGTTGACCGGGTCGAGGATGATGACGGCGTCCTTCTCCATGCGCAGGGTCGAGGCGGCGTCGATCCAGTGCCCTTTCCAGCCGGCCTTGCGCAGTTCGGGGTGAACGGCCTTGGTGTAGTCGCCGCCCTGGCAGGTGAGGATCACGTCGAGCTTCTTCAGCTCGCTGATGTCATCGGCGTTCTTCAGGGTGCCGGCGTTCATCGGCGCGGCCTGGCCCGCCTGGGAAGTGGAAAAGAAGACCGGCTCGATACCGGCGAAGTCGTTTTCTTCCTGCATGCGCTGCATCAGGACCGATCCGACCATGCCCCGCCATCCGACAATACCGACGTTCATTATCTGCTCCTTGCTGAGGGTTTTGGTGAAACGAGCGAAGTATAACCGAAATCAAAAAAAAAATTAAGGGGACAGATGCGTTTTAAGGGCAAAAAACATAAAAATATTCATCGGAGCCTTAAAGGGTTTTCCTTGGCCGTGGCGTGAGAAGGGGGTTGCGCCGACCGGCCTGCTCGTGCTAACAGTGCGGGACTTTTTTCGACGGAGATTCAACATGGTTCACCTGACCAACATCACCCGCCAGCACGGCAGTCGCGTGCTCTTCGCCAATGCCAGCTTTCAGATCCTCCCCGGCTCCCGCAGCGGCCTGGTCGGCCCCAACGGCGCCGGCAAGTCGACCATCTTTCGCCTCATCACCGGCGAGGAGGTGGCGGATGCCGGCGAGATCAGCTGCAGCAAGAAGAACGTGATCGGCTATTTCTCCCAGGAGGTCGGCGACATGGCCGGCCGCAGCGCCCTCGAGGAGGTGATGGCCGCCTCCGCCCGCACGGTGCAATTGGGCGAGCAGATTCAGCAGATGGAAGCGGCCATGTGCGAGCCGATGGAGGACGATGCCCTGGCCGCCCTGCTCGAAAGGTACGGCGACGCCCAGGAGGAGTTCGAGCACCGCGGCGGCTACGACCTGGAAAGCCGCGCCCAGGCGGTGCTCACCGGTCTCGGCATCGGCCCCGATGACTACGGTCGGCCGGTCGAAAGTTTCAGCGGCGGCTGGAAAATGCGCATCGCCCTGGCCAGGATCCTGACCGTCAACCCCGACGTGCTGCTGCTCGACGAGCCGACCAACCATCTCGACGTCGAGTCGATCGTCTGGCTCGAGAACTGGCTGGCCGAAGAGTACAAAGGGGCGGTGCTGATGACCAGCCACGACCGCGACTTCATGAACCGCCTGGTGACCCGCATCATCGAGGTCGGCGGCGGCACCATCACCACCTACGGCGGCAACTACGATTTCTACCTGCGCGAGCGGGAGATCCGTCGCGAGCAGCTGTTGGCCAGCCACCGTCGCCAGCAGGAGATGCTGGCCAAGGAAGAAGAGTTCATCGCCCGCTTCGCCGCCCGCGCCTCGCATGCCGCCCAGGTGCAGTCGCGGGTCAAGAAACTGGAGAAAATCGAGCGCATCGAGCTGCCGCCGGAGCAGAAAACCATCAAGTTCGAGTTTGTCGAACCGCCCCGATCAGGGGATGACGTGGTCAAGTTCGACGGCTTGGGCAAAACCTGGCCCCTGCCGGATGGCGGCGGCAAGTCGGTTTTTGGCGGAGTTTCCGGTCTGATCCGCCGGGGCGAGAAGATTGCCGTGGTCGGGGTCAACGGCGCCGGCAAGTCGACCTTTCTCAAGGTGCTCTCCGGGCAGACCGAGCCGACCACCGGCAGTTCGACCATCGGCGCCAACGTTCATCTGGGCTACTTCAGCCAGCACTCCATGGATCTGCTCGATCCCAAACGGACCGTCTTCGAGACGGTGCAGGACGCCCTGCCGATGGCTACCGTCGGGGTGCTGCGCAACCTCTGCGCCGCTTTCCTGTTCCAGGGGGACGACGTCGACAAGCGGATCGACAAGCTCTCCGGCGGCGAGAAGAGCCGGCTGGTGCTGGCCACCCTGCTCGGGCGGCCGCTCAACTTCCTGGTTCTCGATGAGCCGACCAACCACCTCGACATCCAGTCCCGCGAGATCCTGCTCGAGGCGCTGCAGGGCTTCACCGGCACCCTGGTGCTGGTCAGCCACGACCGCCACTTTCTGCGCAGCCTGGTGAACCGGGTGTTCGAGATCGACCATGGCGAGATGCGCCCCTACGAGGGGGACTACGAGTATTACCTGCACAAAAGCGGACGCGATCATCGGATGGTGTGAACGGCCGGGGATTAAATAACAGTTTCCGACTTGGCGAATCTGTGGTATGGATTTTGCTAAATATATTTAATTCAGATGCTCCTATTCCAAATGGGGGAATGCCCTTTCTGCATTCCCATTCAATGCCTGCATGCTCAGTTACACTTTTCTGAACTGATCAAAGACTTAATTCGCCAACAGCGAAAGCTGACAATTCGTACTTACGAAGGTTTTTTATGGTGTCGCAAGAGAGTTTCCTGCCGAAACCGCTGAAAAATGCCCGGGGTTATTCCCTTGTTGAGCTGATGGTAGGGGTCGCGATCTTCACTATTGCCATGACGGCCATCCTGACCATGGTTCTGTCGTCGATCCGTGGCAACGCCTCCTCCCAGCGCATGACCGAAGGCCGTTTTCTGGCGCAGGGAAAGCTGGAGGAGCTGCTCAATGTGCGGCCGGTGGCCAGTCTGGCCAATGACGGTGACGCTCCAGACGATGGGTTGTATCAACGCCGTTGGACGATTACGGCTGGGCCCACGGCAAGTTCCCGCTGGGTTGCGGTGGAGGTCAGCTGGGATGGCGGCGATCATAAAGTGACGCTTCGTTCTTTGGCGAGGGATGCCGGATCATGAATCAAAAAGGGATCACTCTCATTGAAATGGTTGTGGCCATGGCGATTGCCGCGGTCATCGGCGGGATTGTTTTCTCGGTTTTTCTGAACATGAACCGGACGGTCATCGATCAGAATTCTGTCGTCGATGTGCAATCCGCCGGGCGTAATGCCATGGGGGGCATGGTGCGGATCTTGCGCGAGACCGGGCTTGATCCTCTGGGAACCGCCGATGCCGGCGTCGAAATCGCCACGGCAACCAAACTTCGCATGACACGGGACGCCAATCTCAACGGGGTAATTGAGAACGGCTTGCAGGAACGGATCACCTTTGAATTTTCTGGGGGTTCGTTGCGGCGGGGGTACGATGAAGGGACCGCCAGCGAAAGCTGGACGACCATGAGCGACGATGTTTTGAACCTGACGTTTACCTACCTGGACGCAGAAAATGATCCGGTAACGGATCCTTTCAAGGTTCGAGTGATTATCTTCAATCTGACCCTGCGGGATGACAAATCCGGCGGGGGAAATTTTACCCGCAGCTTGACCACCACCGTGCAGGGGCGAAATTTATGAATAAAGCCAGAGAGCAGCGAAGGCTGCGTGATGAGAAGGGGGCGGTCTTGCCTTATATTCTTGTCAGCGTCTTTTTCCTGAGTTTTTTGTGGATTTTGAGTCTCTCAAGGACCACCGGCGAATTCAAATGGGTGGGATTCAATCGTCAGGTGACCGACCAGTTTTATGCTGCCGACGCGGCGTTGGCGGTAGCTTACGAAAATAAAAACTTTTGGATGACGGACGCATTTCACGCCGATATCGAGAATGATGCGGCTACGGCGGTCTTGGACAACAAGACCATGATCGACGAAAATGGCGACCCCCTGGGAACCCTGGCTTTCCGGCCCATTCAGGACGAGGACGCAGCGGCCGCGGCCGCCAACAACCTGCCGGTGCAGCGTCACGAGGTTTCTCCTCCCGAGGGGTCCGGGCATGGGATGAAGTTCTTCGTGATCAAACGTTTTGGCGTCACTTCCGTTTCGCCCGACGGCAGCAGGCAAATTCAGTCCGGAGCGTGGGTACTGCAAAATAAATAGTCGTCAGTCAACCATCTAAGATTGATGGAGGGGCCTATGAAAAAACTTGGTTGCGTTCTTGCCGTGGTAATCTGTTTGACCTGGCCGGCTCTGGTGGTGGCCGAAGACCTCGACATCTATGGCATCGGGTCGGTCGATGTCAAGCCGAATGTGCTGATTATTTTTGATAATTCCGGTTCGATGACCTCGCGGGATATTGTTCCTGCGCAGCCATATGACAAAAATAAAACCTACTCCGGCCCTTTTGCTTCCAGTAAAATTTTCAACAAGACCGCCTCATTCCCGATTGTTGAGTACGGTGGTTACGTCGATAGTCTTGCTCATGTTACCTGTGACAGGGTAAGGCCCGTAGCGACGGACTTGGGCAATCAGGGGGTGGTAGAAAATACCAAAATCAAAATATCCGGGAACAATAAAGCTATTTGCAGTGAAGATCCAAATCACACCGAAACCTTGTACATGGGCAACTATCTCAACTACATGCGCACCAGGCTGGAGGTAGCCCAGGAGGCGGTTGTCAATTTGCTCAATGCGACCGACATGGCCAATTTTGGTCTGATGACCTTCAATGCGGTAACCTCAGGATCCCCTCCGAACTCGGATGGAGGCCGCGTGGTCCAGGCAATCGGCGCACAGAAGGCTACCTTGATCCCTGCGGTCAATGGGGTCGTGGCCAATGCCGCGACGCCCCTGCCGGAAGCCCTGGCCGAGGCGGGGCTCTACTTTGCCGGGAAAACCAGCTTCTTTAATAAATCAGGCAGCGCGTTCATTCGGCACACCAGTCCGATTGCGTACCCCTGTCAGAAAAATTACATCATTTTGATGACCGACGGGGAACCCTATGACGTTGATACCATGCCCGGCAGGAGCTATCTCGGAGCGCCCGAGCCGGCGTTGACAGATGCTGGAGTAGTCGGTGTGGCGGGGTCACTTCTGGACGATGTCGCCGCGTATCTGCAGACCAAGGATCTGCGGTCGGATCTGGGGGCAGCGGGTGACCAATTTGAAAAGCAGACGGTAACGACTTATACGATCGGTTTCAAGACCGATCAGCCACTCTTGAGGAGTACCGCAACCCGCGGCGGCGGCGCTTATTTTACCGCCCAGAATTCCCTGGCGCTCAAGGATGCTTTCGACACCATTATCGACAGTATCCAGGAGCGCAATGCTTCGTTTGTCGCTCCGGTCGTTCCGGCCAGCAGCGGCAACCGGGCCTTTGCCGGTGACCGGATCTATATGGGTTTTTTTAAACCCAAGCAGAGCGGACGCTGGCGCGGCAATCTCAAAGCTTACAAGCTGACGGCCGCGGGGGGGCTTCTGGATAAGAACGACCGGCCGGCGACCGATGCCGATGGCATGATCAAACTGGCTGCGCAGTCGTTGTGGTCCACGGTCGTCGACGGCTACGAGGTCGACAAGGGCGGCGCCGGCGGCAATCTGATCACCAACGATAGTCGGAAGATCTATACCTATCTTGATGGAAATACCCCAAATCTGTTCGACAGCAGCAACCGGTTTGTTGACGCTAATGCCGGCCTTACCGCAACCCTGCTAGGCGTGGAGGGGCTGGGGGCGGCTCTGCGCGCCGACCTGATCAGATCGGTTCGGGCCGAAGATAGCGAATGGCCACTGGGCGATATCGTGCATTCGGAGCCGGTGACGCAATATCACCTGATCGATACCAACTCGGACGGGGCTCCCGACACGACCAAAACCTACATCTATGTGGGGGCCAACGACGGTATGTTGCATGCTTTTGACGGCGATGACGGCAGCGAAGTCTGGGCTTTTGTCCCGCCTGACCAGCTTGCCCGGCTGAAAAAGCTCGGCAATGGTACCCATGACTATTTCGTTGATGGGTCGCCTTCACTCTTCAGTGACGGCACGAGCAAGACCCTGATCTTTGGCGAGCGGCGCGGAGGGGTCTACTATTATGCCCTCGATGTGACGATTCCTCTGCAACCGGTCTTGAAATACCATCTTACCGAGGCTCATCTGGAGGTTCTGGATTGGGATAACAGTGGGGATGATGAAATCGGCGAGGGCGCGGCTCTCGGGCAGTCCTGGTCACGGCCGCAGCCCATTCGACTTAAAATCGGTGAGATTGGGCACGACGTATTTCTGCTGACCGGTGGCTACGATGTCAACCAGGATGCAGTGACTCCGGCGGCAACGGATTCGGCAGGGCGAGCCATTTACGCGATTGCCGCCGGCACCGGTACGGTAACCGGTTTGAACGTGAACGGTGCCCTCTGGTCAGCGATGACCCATTGCATTCTTGACGCCACGCCGATCGATCGGGACTACAACGGTTATGTCAACCGGGTCTATGCGGGGGATTTGGGTGGCAACCTGTTCGCCCTGCGGGACGATAACTATGATGGCGACTGGGAACGGCATAAACTTTTCGATCTCCCTGCCACGA
>NZ_JBFHGD010000029.1:0-22296 GCF_041583255.1 Trichloromonas sp.
ACGTCAAATGGCGGACCGTCCGATCGGGATAATCCCCCACTTGACCGGCCTTCTGCTCAGAAAAGTCTCACACTTAACCGGCATTCCAGCAGAGACAGTCCGACAATTAACCGGGAAATAAAAAATTCGCCTACGCGTTATCTGTAAATTTTTACAAAACAACAACTTAGCCACACCAAGACAGGCAGGAAGACCGCCAGTTCCTCTTTTGCCTGCGAAGGCCAACCAAAACGGCATGCAGCATGCTAAGAAATAGAATGTTCCTTCTATCCAATCGGGGGCTCCTTGACTTTGCGCAAAATTAACCCTGAAGGCAAAATGGCGCTGGTTCTAGAAACGGCGCTCACACTCTTTGTCCGAAAAGGGTACCACAACGTCTCCATCCCCGCCATCGTCAGGGAGTCCGGCGTCAGCACCGGGGCAATTTACAGTTATTTCAAGAACAAAGAAGCCCTGGGGCAGGAGATCTACGAGCAGGTTCAGGACCGCTTCAATCAGGAATTCTCTGCACGGCTCGCCGATAAAACAAAAACCTACGACAAGCTCAGAGCTTTTGTCGAACTGATTTTTGAATTTGCGGAACAGGAACCGGTTGTCATGGAATACATGCTGTTCATGAAACATACGGAATTTCTGCCGAAGAGTGTACCCATCTGCCACTCTGAACCGTTTCAGATTGTTCGCGATATCTTGCGAGAAGGGATTGAGAAAAAGGAGGTAAAAGAACAGGACAACTTTGTGGCCGGCATCAGTTTTACCGGTGTCATTTTAAGGGCCGTCGAGTTGAGACTGGCCGGTGTTTATTGTCAAAGCCTTACCGAAACCATCGATAGTTTTATGGAGAACGCCTGGTGTGCGGTCAAGGCATAACCGGGAACAGCATTGACTGATGCCCGCATTAAAGCCAACGGGCATCTAAGTATAACCAACCACAAGGAGGAAGTATGCTAAACAAGTTCAATCGAAGTTCTCTGAAAGTGGGAGTGCAGTTACTGCTGGTCGTGACTGCTGCAATCCTGGTCTGGGGTTGCGGAGGCGGCGGCAGCAGCAGCTACGACTCCCCAGCGTCTACTTCGTCCAATGCGCTCATTGGGCCTGCGACTCTCAGCTCTTGGATTAATGAGGGCCTGGTCGGCAATGATACGGGATATGGCGACAAAGTCGTTATCCTGGATTTCCGGTCACCTGCAGGATCGGATCGCATTGCGGGAGCTTGTCGTGTAGAGGCCGCGGACCTGACCGTAACCCGATTTGAAGGCGTTGCTGACGCGACACCTATGGTTGCGACCGGGGCGCAAATGGATGCCGTGATTCAGCGGCTTGGCATTGATGACAAAACCACGATCGTCTTTACCACTGGCGGCTCCGCATATCTTGCATCCCGTGCTTACTGGACCTTCCGCTACTGGGGGTTCCCAAAAGAGCGACTGAAACTGCTGGATGGCGGCAATACAGCCTTTGCAGCTGAATATCCGACCCTGATGAACGACATTATCCCGTCCCCGACTCCCTCGAACTACAGTGTCAGGAATCTGGCCGGCATCAACGATGACCTGCGCGCCTCCGTCGGGGAAATGATCGTGACCATGAGCAATCTGCCCGGCTCGACGACGGACATCGTTTTTGACGCTCGCGGCAAGGATCCCGCAGCCGGCAAGTCCGGCTATTACGGCACTGCGGCTACTCCGGGGCTGATAAGCGGAGGGTCTGTTGTGGTCGACGGCCATCCCGTAGGCGGTCTTTTTCTGAATCAGTCCGAACTGTTCACTGCTGCCGGCACTTACAAAACGGCGGAAGAAATCAAGGCCCTGTTTGCCGCCAAGGGGTGGACCGAAGGCATGAAAACAACGGTCTACTGCACTTCGGGGTATTCTGCCACGCCACTGTTCTTCGCCCTCGACGCCCTTCTGGGTGCCGACGTTCAGCTGTTCGACGGCTCCTGGAGCCAGATCGGTAAATACTCCGAGAAGACCACCGCAGGGGGCCAATTGCCGTCCGGTTCGGCCTGGTCGATCGACCGGTATCTGGATCCCGCCACCACCACCTACAACAAGTTCGCCTATATTACCCCTCTGCTGATCGAAACGCTGGATGCCGCTACTGCGGTTGCTCCGCAGGCGATGGCTTTCACCGGGTACAACCCGGCTGACGACAGCGATGTGGTCCAAAGCCAGGTTGAGGCCGACGACATTGCCTATGCGGCCGGCACCGGTGCGACAGCGTTTGCTGCCCCGGCACAGACCTATAGCCCGTCGGTTGTGATCGAAGCAGACCGGCTGCAGACCTGGATGGATTTGGGTCTGGTTAACGCCGCCGCGGGAGAGAAAGTCGTCATTCTGGATGTCACCAGCGCGGCTAACTATGCGGCTGGCCACATCCCCGGAGCCCAGCTTTGGGATACTGCGGGACAAGCGGTAACACGCACCGAAGGTCCGGCCCCGGCCGTCAACATGATGCTTGATGGTGCCGCCATGGACGCCAGAATCCAGGCGCTGGGCATCGACGAAAACACCACGATCGTGATTACCTCAACGCCAAGCAACGCCACCTTTTTCCCGAGTCGCGCCTACTTCACCTTTCGCTACTGGGGTTTCCCGAAGGAGCGGCTCAAGGTGCTGAATGGCTACAACGCTGCGTGGTCGACCTTGACTACCGACCTGCCGACCATTACTCCTTCCCTTCTGAGTGTAGCCGACCTGAATACGGGTGCGCAGCTCGACACCCGCGTTTCTCTGGCCGAACTGATGGATGCCGTCCGAGACGGACGCGGCACCGCAATTGACATGCGCGGCGACTCAAGCGCCATCGGTTCCACCGCAGGCGTCTTTGCTACTGTCGCAAACGACTGGGTTGTTTTCGAGGGAATGGTTAAAGGCGGAACCTATTACAACTATGTAAACTTCAACGAAACCGGCAACAAGCGCTTCAAATCAGCCGCAGTCATTAAAGCAGAGATGCTGGCTGCCGGCATCGACATTGCCAGCTTCAGCAATGATGGTTCTTACCTCAACCCGGTTTACTCCTACTGCCGCACCGGGTACATCGCGTCGACCGGCTTCTTCGTCCTCGACGCCATTCTCAACATCGATGTCATGACTTACGACGGCTCCTGGAGTCAGTGGGGCAAAATGTCCGCTGACGCCAGCAAGGGCGGCGAGTTGCCGGCCGGTTCTGAGTGGGCCACCGATAACAGCACCTACATGAGCGTTATCAACTACAACGTCAATAATGCGACCGCCGTGGCGGAACCCCTCAATCCCGATGCCGCCGCATTGCTGTTGGCACCGTCTGCGGCCAATCAGATCGAAGAGGCCGACACCGATTACCAGAACCAGGCTCCGGCAGCAACTCCTGTTTCTGGCGGCACGGCTCCGACGTCCGGCAGCGGCAGTGCTGGCGGTGGCTGCTAACTTCATGGTCTGTCTTGTTCCACTCCGCCCCCGCGGCGGAGTGGAACCTACTTAAAAAGGAGATTTGAGTATGGCAAGTTTCAAGAAGTCGGGGTTGATGGCAGCGGCCTTCTGCCTGCTGGCAAGCACTGCTTTCGCCGGCCCGGTATGGACCTTCGGCGAGAACGACAAGGGCCTTTTAAAGCTCGACTACAAGGGGCAGTTTCAGCTGAATACCCGCGACACCGGTGCTGGCGACGGCGATGAGCGCGCCACCGAATTCAACTTTCGCCGCAACCGCCTGGCCTTGATGGGAGCTTACGGCCAGAACTTCGGCCTGTACGTACAGACCGAATATACCGAAGACAAAAACATCGGCCCCTTTGGCGTGTCGGATGGCGATGACAGCGAATTCCAGATTCTCGATGCCGTCATGCGCTTCAAGTACAACAACGCGCTGAACCTCTGGGTCGGCAAGTTCAAGTACAACCTGACCCGTGAAAACCTCGAGGCCTGCGAAATGCCGCTGACCCTGGATCGCTCGGTGCTGATTCGCGCGCCCTTTGTTTCAACCCGCGACAAAGGGGTGGCCCTGTGGGGCAATCTGTTTAACGATGTGTTCCAGTACCGCCTCGACGCCATGAACGGCCGCAACGATTCGGCCTCGTCGCCCGAATCCAACCTGCGTTACTCGGCTCGCGCCCATGTCTCCCTGCTCGACCCGGAAAAAGATTACGGCTACAAGGGTACCTACATGGGCGAGAAAAAGGTGCTGACCATCGGTGCGGCCTACCAGACCGAATCGGCGGTCGCCTATGCTGGCGCCAAAGAAGCCGATTACAGCGCCTGGACGGTGGATGCCTTTGGCGAGTACCCGATCGAAGAGGTGGGGACCTTTACCCTGTCGGGCGCTTATGTCAAATACGACCTGGACGACGCCTACCAGAACGGCTCGCCTGACGCTGAAGTAACCGGCATCAACGGTGAGAAGAACGGTAGCTACATCAAGGCCGGCTACATGCTCCCGAATCTGCCGCTGCAGCTGTTTGCCCGTGCAGAGAACTGGTCTTTTGCCAAACTCAACGATGCCTACGACCAGGAAGTCGACATGTTCGGCGTCGGTTTCAACTACTACCTGCGGGGGCAGAACCTGAAGGTGACCGTAGAATACTCTGAGCTCGACTACGACAAGGAAGTGGCGCTCGAAGATATCGAAACCCTCACCACCCAGCTACAGCTGATTTTCTAGATTCACGAACCATCTCACCCCCGGAGGCATGTTGCCTCCGGGTGATCCTGAGCATTTATCCAAACCAAAGGAGACACACCATGAAAAAGTCGATTGCCCTGATTGCTGCCGCGTTGATGTTCGTCAGCCTTTCCGGTTTTGCCTTTGCCGAGGAGTTTGAAGGCACGGTCACCAAGGTCAAAGGCCAACTGGTGACCATCGAAATCACCAAAGGCAAAGCTGCCGATATCGCGGTCGATTCCAATGTCAAGATCGAGCTGCAAGAAGCCGCCAAAGCACCCAAGAAGGCTGGCGGATCGATGCTGCAAGGCTGCTAGGCTGATGCGGGCAAGCGGCCGAGCGTCGGCCGCTTGCCAGATTAACCAATGATTCGTTATCGAGGATACCTATGAGGATACGAAGGATCACGCTGGCGGCTGGATTGGCTTGCGTGGCCGCCTTTGCGCTCCTTGCGACTTCTGCATTTGCTGCAGGGGCGGGCAAGGACGGCATGATCGCCGCCAAGCACGGCAAAGCGACCACCATCGCCGAACTGGTTGCCATGTACGACTCAACCGGCTGTATCGAGTGCCACGAGGAGGCCCACGACGAATGGGCCCGGTCAGCCCATTCACGCCCCGTGTACGGAACCGGCCGGACAGCTGCGACCATGAAGACAGCCCTGGAAAACGGGGTATTGTCTTGGGCTTTTTCCGGCGCAGAAAAACCTGAAGATGTCGAAGTCGAGCACCTGATGGGCTGCGCCAAGTGCCATCTGCCGCAGCTGGCGGACGCCACCGATGCCGTTGCCAAAGAATTCATCGGCAACATCTACGACCTGATGGCGGCTTACCAAAACGACGACACGAAAAAATTCGACAGCATCAAAGACACGCTGCTGAGTCTGAACATCAACTGTCTGGTCTGCCATAACCGCATGGCCATTACCCACAAGTGGACCGATGGCTATCCCCAGGACGGCATCGTCTATGGCTTTAACGACGGCACGCATGACGACGAGAACTTTCCACTGATGAAGACCAGCCCGATCATGGGCGAATCGATTTTCTGCGGACAGTGCCATGGTCTTGGCCCCAATTTTGAGCTGGACAATCCGACCCAGTGCGCAACCGCGTACGGCAGCTACCTGTGGGCCTACAAGGCCGAAGGCGGGATGGAAACCTGCCAGGAATGCCACATGAAAAAGAGCGGGCTCGGCCATGACATGCAGAGCTATCGCTCCAAGGTCATGTCCGATGCGGCCGTCGACTTTGAGGTGGAAGCCTACGGCACCAAATGGCGTGACGGCAATCTGGTGTCACCCAAGGCAATCGTCAAGGTCAAAATGACCAACCGGACGGGACATTCCGTCCCTGATGGCTGACCGACCCCCAACCGACTGGTTCTGTCGGTAAGTGCTGTAGATAGCGAAGGGGATGAATTGTACAACAGTGAAAAAATTTACATGCCGACGCCCCAGAAGTTCGGGCGCGGCGACGAGATGGGCCGTGGGCCCTACGAGAAGAGCGGCATCATCAACGATACCGGGCTGCCTCCGGGGAAAACCGTCGAAGAGCACTTCGAGATCCCCTTCTATACCCAGGATATCAAAGAAGGCGGCCGGGTCATTGAGCGCAAGCTGCTGGACAACACGCTTGAGATCAATGTCAAACTCTGGTATCTGCCCTACGGAAACAAGAACAGCGATCCGTTCTTGTGGCAGGAGTTCACCAAGAAGGTCACGGTAACGGAATAGGATTTTCAGCTTACCGCTTAATGCCTCCTGTTTTGGCGGCTGGCAATCCATTCAACACAGTTCATTCTGTGTGGATTGCCAGCCGCATTTCTTTTTCATAGATGCATTCTCGTGTTAAACTCCCATCAATTTGTTACCTGGGAGGTCACTCCGTTAACTATGATATGCCATATTTTTTTATTGCCGATAGTGCTGAGCGCTTTTCTGCTGAGTGCCGGCTGCAGCCAGAGTCCCGGAGACGGTTCGACCTGCGCCGGTTGTCATAGCGGCTTGGAATTGGCATCCAAAACCCACCAGGAGTGCGTCTCCTGCCACGGCGGTGACCCCTTGGAAGCCGAGGAAAAAGCCTCGCATCGAACCATGTTCGGACCCAAAAATCCAGCGGACCCGAAATTCTGGCAGAAAACCTGCGGCAAATGTCACCCATACCAATTGGAGCGGGTGCGAGCCAATTTGATGTACACCAATACCGGCATGATCAAAAATACCCAGGCCACTTGGGAAGGGGCTGACGATACACTCTACGCGACCCGGAGCGAAGCCGTCTTTGATGCGACCGGTGAACCGCTGGAACTCAAGGAAGTGGCCGGGCTCGACAACCTGGCCGGCGAACTCTACCGTAAAACCTGCTCCCTGTGCCATATCGGGGTCGATTCCAACCAGGTCTGGAGCGGCAGCCATGCCTCCGGCTGCGCCGCCTGTCATTTCCCCTACAATGACAACGGAACCTACCAGGGGAACGATCCGACCGTCAAAGGCAAATGGCCCCATTCGGCCAGTCACGCCATGGCCAACCTGCCGGACAACAAGGTCTGTGTCCGTTGCCATAACCGCAGCGGCCGTATCGCCTTTTCCTACGAAGGCTTAAATGACGGCAACAACGGACTGGTACCGACCGATCAGGGCGGCCCCGGCCCGATAATCGTCAGCGGAGTGCGCAACCTGACCCGGATTCAGGCCGATATCCACCATGAAAAAGGCCTCGAATGCATCGATTGCCATACCTCGCGGGATGTGATGGGGGACGGCTACGCTTACGAGAACATGTATCTGCAGACGGAAATATCCTGCGAAGACTGCCATGGCAGTGCCACCGCACGACCGCAAATCGACGCGATCAGCCGGGAGAATGACGAAGTATTGCGCGAATCGGCGCATTACCCGCGGCGGATGCAGCAAGGCGATGCCATGGTGCTGACCGCCAAGGGGCGTAAATATTCGAACGTTTTCCTTGAGGCCGACAAGGTCTGGCTGCAGGGCAAGCGCGACGGCAAACTGCACGAAAGCAAAGTCATCACGCAGACGCCGGAACACACCATCAAAGGGCATGAGCGGATGGAATGCTATGCCTGCCATTCGCGCACCGTGGTCCAGTGCTACGGCTGTCATACGGAATATGACCAGCGGGAGTTGGGGGCCGATTATGTCAAGGGCGTCCAGACACCGGGCCGCTTCACGGAAACGGAGGACTACCGGATGCTGTATCCTTTCCCGCTGGCCCTAAACCAGCGCGGCAGGATTTCGACAGTCACCCCCGGCTGCCAGACCTTTGTGACGGTGATCGATCCGCAGGGCAAACGGATATTGGATGAATACGTGACCCTCTTCAAAGGGCGTCAGCAGTTGCGCTTCGCACCCTTTTTCGGCCACAATACCGGGCCGAAGGCGATCGGCTGTGCAGAGTGCCATGGCAACCCGGCCTTTCTCGGCTTCGGCCAGCATGTAGTCGAAGGGAACAGTATCGAAGCCACGCTGATATGCGAAAAGTCCGAGGACAAGCCCCTGGACGGCATGCTGACCATGCACTCCGGCAAGGTAAGGGCCTACTCAGCCATTACCCGGGAGGATTCCCGCCCCTTTAACACGGCAGAGATCAAAAAGATTCTGGCGGTCAACCTCTGCCTGGTCTGCCACATTGACCCCAAGGATCCGATTTATCAGAAGGAACTCGACTATAATGCGTTGGATGATTGTCTCAAGCGCCCTGCTCCTGTTCAGCCTTAGCGCCTCAGCGCACGTTGCGGCGGCCGGACGCCAGCCCCGGCTTGAAGGCGCCCATACCGACCTGGCCTGCGCGGATTGTCACGGCACCGATGTCGCCATGACGCCCCGGCCGTCGTCTGCCGAATCCCGGGCAAGCGGTTGCACCGGCTGTCATGGGGGTTATGACGCAATCTTCGACCAGGCGATGACCATGCGAAGGGCGGAAAAGCGCTTTGCCGCAGAAAGCTTCGGTAAAACAGACCCGGCTTTTTTCGACAATAACTGCGGCAGCTGCCATGTGTCAGACTGTCTCGACTGTCATGGCGGCGACGGCCACAAAATTGCTGCAGCAACTCAAGACCAATGCCTGGCTTGCCACCAAGGTTATTTTGTCGGCCGCGAGTATCTCGGCATGGCCCCCCGCGAAGACCATCCGCGCTATCAGCGTGGTGCGGAATTTCTCGGGGAGACCTCGTTAAAAATGCGCCCGGACCTGCATGCCGAAATCGGGCTGCAGTGCATGGACTGCCATTCGATGCAAAGCCTCATCGCCGGCCATACAGCCTCGAAACGATGCGTGGATTGCCACCAGGCCGACCCCCAGGTGATCGAGCACGGCATATCCGCCCACATGGAGGGCATGGAATGCTATGCCTGCCATGCCGCCTGGGCTCCGCAGGAATACGGCACCTTCTATCTGCGTGTCGCTGGGGATACCGAGACAGCCAAACACTTCAAGGTAGATGAGTCCGAACCGGTGGGAGACTACCTGGTCAGGGCGTATTTGCGGCAACAGAATGCGCCGCCGTTGGGGGTCAACGAGCGCGGCCTCATCAGCCCGATCCGCCCACAGTTTATCGCCTACACCTCGGACCTACGCAGCGGTGGCGACCCGAAAATCGAAAATCGCCTGCTGACCGCGCAGTGGAAAGCCTTTTTCCCGCATACTGTGCGCAGCGGAACGGTGATGTGCGATCATTGTCATGACAATCGCCGCCGCTTTCTCATGGAAAAAGAGGAGGAGCGCCTGTACCGCATCGACCTCGACGGAATGGGATTGTCGTCCTTCTGGAATCAGGCCGGGCAACAGGTCGGCAACGGATCCTTTGTCAGCCCGCAACGTTATTTTCATATCGCGGCAAAAACTGCGACCTACAGGAAAGCCTACGTAACAAAATGGAAAAATCTCGTCGAACGCGTCGGAGAGTCCTCCAAACAATAGCCCTGGTCGGAACCTGGGGCTTTCTGGCCTGGCGTTTTCTGGTCCCGGTGCAGGAGTCGCGAAAAAAATTGCTCCTGGAAGTGAAAAAGAGCGATATCCCCTCAGGGGGGGCACTGGTCTATCGTCAATCCCGGGTTGCCGTGATCCGCCGCGACGAAGAGATCTACGCTCTGAGCCTGGTCTGTACCCACCTGGGCTGCACGGTGAATGTCACCCCGAACAACCTGGTCTGTCCTTGCCACGGCAGTGTGTTCGACCGCAATGGAGCGGTCCTCAAAGGGCCCTCGGATAGACCGTTGGCGCGCCTTGAGGTGCAGGAAAAGGGCGATTCGCTCATGGTGCTGGGATGAAAGAGGACGATTTCGTAAAAGAATTCATCAAACATCTGTTTCCGCGCGTGGTCCGGCGAAAAGACCTGCGGCTGAGCTATACCTTCTGCCTGGGCGGTCTGGCCTTTACGGCATTTCTGGTACTGCTGGTGTCGGGAACGCTGCTGCTGTTCCATTACCAGCCGACAACAGAGCGTGCCTTTGCATCGATCCTGTATCTGGAAAGTTCCGTGCCGGGGGGCTGGTATATCCGCAATCTCCACCGGCTGTCGGCCAACCTGTTTATGGTCCTGCTCTTCTTGCACACCTTGCGGGTCATCCTGACCGGAGCCTATCGCAAACCGCGGGAGCTCAACTGGGTCATCGGATTTCTGCTGCTCTGCCTGGCCCTGTTTGAGGGGTACACCGGCTATCTGCTGCCGATGGACCAGCTGGCGCTCTGGGCCACCCAGACCGGGATGAACCTGTTAATGACCGTCCCGTTCGGAGAGCAGCTGCACCGCTTTCTGGTGCCGGACGACGTGGGCCAGCCCATGTCGCTGGTGCGCTTTTACGTTCTGCATATTGCGGTCATCCCTTTGAGCATGCTGGTTCTGTGTATGCTGCACTTTTATCGAATCCGCAAGGACAAAGGAGTTTTGCCTTATCTATGAGCGATTACGTCAAAGCCTCTCCGGTTTTTTTCCGCATGGTCAAAACGGCTTTTGCGGCGGCTCTGGCAACCCTGCTGCTTCTCGCCGCATTTATACAAGCGCCGCTGCAGGGACCGGCAGACATCAGCCGGGTTCCCAATCCTTCAAAATCTGCCTGGTTTCTGATGTGGACCCAGGAACTGGTCAGTTATTCGAACGCCATGATCTACCTGATCATCGGTCTGGGTCTGACGTTTTTACTCCTGCCCTGGCTCCCGCTAAGTCCGCCGGCAGAATCGGCGCGCTGGCTCCCCCGTGAACAGCGCAGCGTCAACGGGCTGACCCTGATCAGCTTTTTCGGCATCCTTGTCCTGACCATCATCGCAATGTATTTTCGAGGTAAAAATTGGTCGTTTGTGCTTGGCTTCTGATTCTATTGCTGGCTCCCGGCGCCCTGAGGGCCGAGCTCCAGCCAGCCGCTAAAGTTCACTGCCTGCACTGTCACCCGGTTCACTATGCCAGGCAGGCAACCTGCGTCGACTGCCACCGCGGACTGTCAGAGACTTCGCGCCTCGACCTTGCCCACAGCGGCCTGATTGCCGCGCGCTTTGCCGCCTTTACCCTGGACGGCAGTCCCGTGGTAGAGCGGGGCGAACAACGCCTCAAGGATTATGCCTGCCGCCGGTGTCACGTCAGTGACGGCAAAGGCAACCGACTGGCCGCCAACCTCGACCTTGCACAGAAGTATTTAACACCGGAAGAGTTGTCCGAAGCGATCAAGTCGCCGGTCTTATTCATGCCTGAATTCCAGTTCACCGAAGAACAGCAGATCGAACTGGTGAATGCCCTTTTGGCCGGCGCCCGGCGGAGCAGGGCGCCAGCAGGGGAAGTTCCCGGAGTGATCCATTTCGAGGGAGAGGGGGCGCCGGTTGAACGGCAGCTTGAAAAACATTGCGGTGGCTGCCATCGCGCACTGACAGCTGAGTTCGGCGGGTTGGGCGGCGGACTGATTGGACCGAATCTTTCCGGACTTTTTACGGAATTCTACCTGCAGAATTTCAGTGCTGAAGGGTTGCGTTGGAGCCGCGAGAATCTGGAGAAATGGCTGAAAAATCCGCGCAAATTCCGGCCACTTTCCCAGATGCCGCCCCAGCGACTGGAGACCGAAGACCTTGAAAAACTTCACCGCGAACTGCATGCCGGCGAACCGCTCGGCGAATCATCCACCGACTGACGGCGCCCCCCCCTTGGCAATCAATCACCGCCGCTGTTCTGCTTTCCCCAGTTTTCAAAGCCCCAGGATTTGAATTTGGGCGTCCATGGCGACTCTGTTTTCGTCTCAATCTTCCGCGCCTTCGCCTTGTCGGTTACGGGCGCGATCGTTTTTACCGGCGGCTCGAGTGCCTGAGTTTGGCTGACGCTTTCAACCTCCAAACTGCCCACGGGTGCTGGGGAACGAGCAGGCTCCAGGGGCGGGCTTTGTGACTCAAGCACAGACTGACTCACGGACTGACGCGGCACAGGGTCCGTGACCGGCGCAGTAACCGTCGTAAGCGGCGAAGCAGCGCCGGCGTTGAGTTCCTCACGCAATTTCGCGAAGACGGCCGCTACCCCCTTATCGGGACCGGAAGAACCTTCTGAGTAAAAATAGTCGGCCACGGCAACGACGGTTGCCGTGGCCGGATCAACAAACTGGACATGGAGGCTTTGCAGGCGGGTGAGCATATTTCCGTTCGCATCCAGGTCGGGACCTTCCTTGGCAAAAAAGCGGATCGCCAGGTCCGGGTCGCCTTCCTCCTCCGCAAGAACGGTCATCCCCATATCCTGCAGCTCCTTGCGGATTGCCGGTGCCAGCAGCCACGGATCTTGCGCCGGTGCAGACAAAACAATATGCGACACATTGCTCCAGTCAACGGCCGGAGCGACATCGACATGCATCGAGGAACAACCCGAAAGACAGACCAGCAACGTCCAGAATCCCCAACGCAGCATTTTTGAAAGGTGCATATTTCCTCCTAGATAAAAAAGGCCCCTGAAAACAGGGACCTTTCTTTAAATTATTAAAATTCACCGAGGTCAGAACGGAATATCATCATCGGGATTAAACGGCGGTTCGGCGATATCCTCGTAAGCCGGTGTCGAATTCTGCGCCGGGCGCTGGGCCGACTGCCCGCCCTGGCGGTTGCCGCCGCGCTGGCCGTAGCCGCCGTCCCGCTGACCGCCCCCTTCATCACCACGACCGCCGAGCATCTGCATCTGGTCAGCGACGATTTCGGTCATGTATTTCTTATTGCCGTCCCGGTCATCGTAGGAACGGGTCTGGATTTTCCCCTCGATGTAAACCTGCTTCCCCTTGTGCAGGTACTTGCCGCAGATTTCGGCCAGCTGCCGCCAGGCAACGATGTTGTGCCACTCGGTCTTCTCCTGCATTTCTCCGCTTTTGTCCTTGTAGCGCTCGGACGTAGCCAGCGAAAAGGTCGCCACGGCAGCCCCGGAGGGGGTGTAGCGAAGTTCGGGATCCTTGCCGAGATTGCCTACCAGAATAACTTTATTTACGGACATGAAAACGCCTCCACTGCAGTAATTTCGACCGAGTCTATCGGAAATCCCCCCCTCTGTAAAGCCCTTTTCGGGCTCTCAAGGCCGCCTGATCCTGCCGGCGCAAGCCCCCATACCGGCCGCGAGAAGGGTCAAACCGCGGTCACCATTTCTTCGAAAAGCCGGTCATACTTCCCCGCCAGGATCCCCCAGTCGTAACGGGAGACAAGAGACTGGGTCGACAGCTGCCGCACCGGCTCAATGTTGCGGCACAGCTCGGCCAGGCGGCGAACCAGTTCGTCGAAATCCGAATAGAAGAACGGGGCCTGCAGGGCAACCGGCACATGCTCCGGATAGGCGAGGCGTCTGGGCAGCAACGGGTGGGTGTTGCAGTACATCGCCTGCACCACGCTGACACCGAAAAAATCGTGGATCGAGGTGACCGGCAGGATGTCGGCGCGCCACAGCCAGGCGGCATACTCGGCAAAACTTTCGGCAAAGCCCCAGTGAACGATGCGGCCGCCCAGGCGCTCTCTCGCCTCGGCGAAAACAGGCGGCTGCCGGCGGAAAGACTCACCCAGCACCGCCAGTTCGAACTCGATCCCCAGCTCATCCAGCCGGAAAAGCGCCTGGAAAAACTCCTCGGGGTTCTTGTCGTACTCCCAGCGGTGGTTCCACAACAGTAGCGGCGGACCGCGCCGACTTCGCTCCGACTCGCGAAAGGCATCCAATTGCCGCAGGTCGAGCCCGAGCGGAAGAGTGCGGCTCTTGGCAGCGAGCCGGTCGATGCCGGCGGTTTCGTTGTGATCGGGAAAGCCGCCGAGAAAACCGCCGAGGGCGCCGAGAAAGGCGGTGCGGTGATAATCGGAATTGAAGAGCACGGCATCGGCAGCCAGGGCGCTGCTGTAATTGATAAAGGCGTAGTGGGCGTCGCGCTGCTGTCCCGGATCGGCGTCGGAGGGCGACCAGGGGTAGGTCAGCTGGTTCTCGTGAAAATAGAGCGCCGCCGGAGTGGCCGCGGTCGCCGAACGGGTCAGGGCGAGGAAGCTGGTCAGGTCGAGCATATCGCTGGCCAGCAGCAGGTCGGGCCGATGGTTTTGCTCGAAAAACCGGCGGGCCAAGGTCGCCGCGCCGCCGTGCATCCGCCACTTCCAGTGCTGTCCGGACAGCCCGAGAATGCGGACCCGGTGCCGGCTGCGGGCGGCGTACTCCTGCGCCCAGGCGGCGTGGGAGCCGGCCAGGTAGGGTTCCAGCAGCAGAATGTCCAACAGGTCACTCACGTTCTTCCACCAACCGGCGCGCCTCGTCGACCAGGGCGTCGGCCAGCTCGGCCTGGGGCACCTTGCGCACCACCTCGCCATGGCGAAAGAGCAGCCCCTGCCCCTTGCCGCCGGCGATGCCGACATCGGCCTCCCGGGCTTCGCCGGGGCCGTTGACCACGCAGCCCATGACCGCCACGGTAATTTTTTTCGGCAGGTCGTGCAGGCGCCGCTCGACCTCTTCGGCGATCGGAATCAGGTCGATCTGGCAGCGGCCGCAGGTGGGACAGCTGACGAAGACCGGGCCGCGCTCCCTAAGCCCCAGCGACTTGAGAATTTCCCAGCCGACCCGCACCTCTTCCACCGGATCGCCGGTCAGCGACACCCGCAGGGTATCGCCGATACCGTCGTAGAGCAGGGCCCCAAGGCCGACGGCGCTCTTGATGGTGCCGCTCCAGGTGGTGCCGGCCTCGGTGATGCCGACATGCAGGGGGTAGTCGACCTTGACCGCCAGCTGCCGGTAGGCCTCGACGGTGCGGCGGATGTCCGACGCCTTGAGGCTGACCTTGATCTGCTCAAAGCCGAGATCCTCGAGAATGCGGATATGGCCGAGGGCGCTCTCGACCATCGCCTCGGCGGTGGGGTGCCCGTATTTTGCCAGCAGTTCCTGCTCCAGCGAACCGCCGTTGACCCCGATCCGGATCGGCACCCCCCGCTCGGCGCAGGCCTTGACCACCTCCTGCACCTTCCAGCGCTCGCCGATGTTTCCGGGGTTGATGCGCAGCCCGTCGACCCCGCCGGCCAGGGAGGTCAGCGCCAGCTGGTAGTCGAAATGGATGTCGGCGATCAGCGGCAGCGGGCTGTCGCTGCAGATCGCCCGCAGCGCCTCGGCCGCCGCCTGATCGGGGACCGCGCAGCGCACGATCTCGCAGCCGGCATCAGCCAGGGCGCGGATCTGGCCCAGGGTGGCGGGCACATCGCGGGTATCGGTGTTGCACATCGACTGCACCGACACCGGCGCGCCGCCGCCGACGGCGACCTGGCCTACCTGGATCTGACGGGTCTTGCGGGACATGGGCATTCTCCTGGGATGATCGAAACAAAACCGGCCTCTCGCCCGCTCCTTGCAGTCGCTCGAGCACGCAAAGAGCACAGAGAGAATCGAAATCTCTGTTTTTTCTTTACTCTGTGGCCTCTGCGAACTCGAGAGAGCGAAGCGAACGGGCGAGAGGCCGCTTCGCGCATTTTTTTTGCGAAAGGCGAGTGTAACGACTGGCCATGCCACAAGTCAAGCGCCTGACGATTGACAGAACCCCGGCAAGAGGTTAATGTGCCTCATCCATCAACAATTTTCCTGCACAGGCATAAGATACATGGCAAAACCACCGGTAAAACCACAGCAAAACCAGAGACCGAAACGGCGCGCCCCGGCCCCAGCCATCGAGCTGGACATCAACCGTCTCAACGACGAGGGGATCGGTATCGGCTACTTCGAAACCAAGGAAGTCTGGCTCACCGGCGCGCTGCCCGGCGAACGGGTCGCCTTCACCATCGAGCACGAAGGGCAGCGGCGCATCATCGGCCAGCTGCGCCGCGTGCTGCGCAAGAGCAACGACCGCGGCATCTCAAGCTGCGCCCAGGCCGGCGACTGCCAGGGCTGTTCGCTGATCGCCATGAACTACCCCTCCCAGCTGCGCTTCAAGGAAGCCAAGGTACGCCGCTACCTGGGCAACTACCCGGCCCTGACCGGCGTCAAAGTACATCCGATCTGGGCGGCCGAACACAAACTCGGCTACCGCACCAACGCCAAGCTGGTCATGGCCAAGGAGCGGGGCCAGGTCAAGATCGGCATGTACCGCCGCGGCAGCCACGACGTGGTCGACATCGGCAATTGCCCACTGCATCACCCGCTGATCAACCGCATCGTCGCGGTGGTCAAGGAAGAGGTCGAACGCCAGGGGATCTACATCTACAACCCGAAGACCCGGCGGGGGCTGCTGCGCTATCTGACCGTCAAGGTGGCGCCGGAATCCGGCAAGGCGATGGTGACCTTCGTCACCGCCGAGAGGAACTTTCGCGAGTTGACCCACCTGGGCAAGTGGCTGAAGAAAAAGCTGCCGGAGGTCGTCTCGGTGCAGCAGAATGTCAATACCGCCGAAGGCAACGTGATTTTCGGCCGCGACACCCTGAAGGTAGTCGGCGTTCCCGATTTGATCGACCAGGTCGGCGACATCCGCCTGCGTATCGCACCCACCTCGTTTTTCCAGGTGCACAACCAGCAGGCCGCGCGGATTTACACCCAGGTGCGGCAGTGGGCTGCGCTGCGACAGGCCGAAACCGCCGTCGACCTCTACTGTGGCATCGGCGGCATCGCCCTCAACCTGGCCAAAGACGCCGGGCGGGTGATCGGCATCGAGGTGGTCGAGGAAGCGGTGCGCAACGCCCGCGAGAATGCCCGCATGAACGAGCTGGGCAACTGCTCCTTCATCGCCGGCGATGCCGCCGAACTGGTTCACGACCTGGCGATGGACGTGGCTGCAGGGAGCGTCGCCGTGGTCAATCCCCCCCGCAGCGGCTGCGACGAAGCGGTTTTGACCGAACTGGCGGCGCTGGCGCCGAGAACCATGATTTACGTCTCCTGCAACCCGGAAACCCTGGCCCGCGACCTCGACCTGCTGCAGCGCCTCGGTTATCGCACGGAAGAAGTGCAGCCGGTGGACATGTTCCCGCAGACCCCCCACGTCGAATCGGTGGCCCGGCTGACGCCGATTCCGGCAACTGGCGCGATAAGCGAAAAATGACCCCGGCCACCCAAAGTGCCCTGCTGCTGCTGGCGGCAGGGCTGATTCATTCCTTCAGCCTGATGTGCCGAAAGCTCCCGGCTGGGCGCACCCCGGCCTTCTATCCCCGCCCCCCCCTGCTGCGCACCGCCGTCGACCTGGCCTGGCTGCTGCTCTTTCTGGCCGGCATCCGGCTGGCCTTTCAGCTATCCACCATGCTCGGCGTCGTGGCGGCGGCTCTTTACTTCGTCGCCCTGCCCTTCGTTTTTCAACCGCCGCTGGCCAGGATGCTCGGCTTTCGCGACCTGCGGGATTACGTGGAAAGCACCGAAAAGCACAAGGGTCGGAGCAACTAGGGGCTTGTCAGCTCCGACAGCCGTTCGCGGGCCTGGGCGGCGTAAGGCGAATCGGGATACTTGTCGACGATTTGCTGGTACAGCTGCCGGGCATGGGGCGCGTTATACTGGCGCTCCTCGAGCTGGGCGGTGTCGAACAGTTCTTTGGCCTGGTCTCCGCAGCCAAGCAGGGCCAGGGCCAGGCCACAGGCAAAAACGAATTTACGCATAGAGTCCTCCGGACATGAAGCCAACAAGGGCACCTCAACAGAAGATGCCCCGTCATCCTGCCCTTGTCAAAATAAATCTGCTCTTCTATAGTTGCACCGAACACGCCATGAAGGAGTCCCGATGAAAATACTCGACTGCCGCAACCAGCAATGCCCCGCCCCCGTCGTCGAAACCCGCAAGCTGATCCTGGCCGAACCGGGCATTGCGCTGACCGTGCTGGTCGGTGACGACACCGCCCGGCAGAATATCGCGCGACTGGCGGCCAGCCTGGGCTACCAGGTCGCCGACACGGAGGCAGACGGCCATTTCAGCCTGCTTCTGACCCCGGGCAGCGCCCCGCAAGCGACCACTGCTCCGCCGGCGGCCCCAGGGCGGACCGTGGTCTATGTCGGAGCCGACACCATGGGGACCGGCAACGACGAACTCGGCCATATCCTGCTGCGAAACTTTCTGTACACCCTGAACGAACTGCTCGTCCCGCCGGATGCAATCCTCTTTGTCAACAGCGGCGTCAAGCTCACTTCGGCCGGCTCCGAAGTCATCGAAGCCCTGGAAAAACTGGCCTGCAACGGAGTCGACATCGCGTCCTGCGGGCTTTGCCTTGAGTTCTTCGGGCTCAAGGAGCAGCTCAAAGTCGGCCGGGCCACCAACATGCTCGATATCGTCGAACAGATGCACCAGGCCGGCCGGGTCATCCGTCCCTGATTCCATATCCCCAGCGCCGGCAGGCCACTGCCGATGCCGGCGCTGCCCCCCCCTCGGCATACATCTGCAGCTACAGCACGCTCCCGATCACAAGCCAGAAAACAGACCTGCACCAGTGAACTGACTGCCGTGACAATCGCTTTGGCGCATGACTGAAAAACAAAGTCATATTGCCTGCACAGCCGTGTTTTCCGCCGGTTTTCTGCCCCGAAAGTCAAAAAGACACACCCACGACCCGCAAATGCCCCCTGCCGATTCCCGGCACTTTCAGGTGGAGGCTTTATTTCTTTGTAATTACTTGACTATTGCCCGCACACTGCTAAACAAAAGGAGTGGGCTCGTTTTTTGCAATCAAAAGTGTGCATTACCAACGAGCAAGATGGACCATAGAAAGGGCCAAACCCATGCGCGTAGACTTTTCTCTGGATCAGATTTTCGGTCGCAATCCCCGCGAAGTTGACCAACTGTTCCGCTCCCAGGGGATCGATCCTGCTCAACCCTACAAGGCCAGGGTGACCTTCGCGGGCATCACCATCGAGCAGGAGATTCCGAAAGAAAATCGGCCGTCCCGCTTCTTCATCCCGATCCCGGCCAGAACCTACTGACACAGATCCCCGGAAGCACCCACCTCTTCCGGGATCTTTCATTGGTCCCTTCATCGAGCCCCAACCGGGGAGACAACCATCCTTGTGCTTTTTCGCCTGCCGTGCTATTTTCGCCAGCAGTCGCCTATCGCATAATCCAACTATGCATACTCTTCACCCGCGAACCGCAACCGGCCGGCGTGCCGGGCGGGGAAACTGTTCATCATGCCACCCTCTCGTCACATCATCATCGGTACCGCCGGCCATGTCGATCACGGCAAGACGGAACTCATCCGCGCCCTGACCGGGGAGGAGACCGACCGCCTCAAAGAAGAAAAAGAGCGCGGTATCTCCATCGACCTGGGCTTCGCCTCCTTTCGCCTGCCCGGAGGCCAGGTGGCCGGAGTCGTCGATGTTCCCGGACATGAACGCTTCATCCACAACATGCTGGCCGGCATCGGCGGCATCGACCTGGTGCTGCTGGTCGTGGATGTCAACGAAGGGGTCATGCCGCAGACCCGGGAGCATCTGCAGATCCTCCAGCTGCTGGATATCCACCGCGGGATCCTGGTGCTGACCAAGTGCGACCTGGCCGAAGAGGACTGGATCGATATCGTCGAAGAGGAAATCCGCGAGGAGGTCACCGGCACCTTCCTTGAAAACGCCCCGTTCTGCAGGGTTTCGTCCATCACGGGCGACGGCATCCCCGCGCTGGTGGCCACCATCGGCCAGAGCCTGAAAAGCCTGCCATCCAAGGACGCCGACGGCCCCCTGCGGCTGCCGGTGGACCGCCATTTCAGCGTCGCCGGCTTCGGCACGGTAGTGACCGGAACCCTCCTGTCAGGCACGGTCAGGCCGGGCGATGCGGTCGATGTCATCCCGCCCGGCGAACAGGTCCGGGTGCGGGAAATCCAGGTTCACGGCGAAAAGCTTCCGGAAGCCCGGGCCGGACAGCGGGTGGCCCTCAACCTGGCGGGACTCGATCGCGACCAGCTGCAGCGTGGCGCAGTGGTCGGTTCTCCTGGCATTTTCGAGCAGACCGAGCGGCTCGACGTCCGCCTGACCCTGCTGCCCACGGCGCCGCGCCCCTTGAAGTTCCGCGATCCGGTCCACTTTTACCTCGGCACCGCGCGGGTGGTGGGGATAGTCGCCCTGCTCGACCGGGACCTGCTCGAGCCGGGGGAAAGCGCCCTGGTGCAGATTCACCTCGATCGCCCGCTGGTCGCCCATCGCCAGGACCGCTTCATTATCCGCTCCTACTCGCCGATGATCACCATCGGCGGCGGCCTGGTGATCGACCCGGCCCCGATCAAGCACAAACGCTTCCGCGACGAGGTCATGTCGGCGCTCAAGGAGCTCGAATCGGGAGAAATGGCCTTCCTGCTGCAGAAACTCAGCGAACTGGTCTGCCCCCGCATCAAGGACCTCGAGCTCGCCTCCGGAATGGGCCGTGAGCGGATCGAACAACACCTGCTGGCGCTGCAGAGAGAAGACAAGGCGGCCCGCCTTGGAGACCAGTGGGCCACCCTGACCACCATTCGCGGTTGGCATCATCAGCTCAGGGAAGCCACCCGGCTCTACCACGACAAGCACCCGCTGCATCCTGGCATCCCCCATGCCACCCTCAAGGGAGCCCTACCGACGAAACTGGCCCCGAAAGCCTACGATCAGCTGCTGGCCGAAGCGGCACAAGCCGGCGAACTGGTACAGCAGCAGGAATGGATCGGCCTGCCCGGATTCAGGCCCACCCCGACGCCTGATCAGCAGGGGCTGATCGACCGGCTGGAAACGGCCTATCGAAATGAGGGCTGTCAGGCGATAAACAAGAACGGCATGCTCGAACAGCTGGGACTCAACAGCGACCGCTGCGAGGATTGCTTCACCTTCCTGTTCACCAGCGGACGACTGGTGAAACTCAACGAAGAAAGCTTTTTCCACCGGGCCACTTACGACAAAGCCTTGTCGCTGCTGATCGATCACTTCGCCAGCCACGACACCCTGACCATGGCCGAATTCCGTGACTTGACCGGCAGTGCCCGCAAGCAGACCCAGGCCCTGCTGGAGTATTTTGACCGCCAGAAATACACCTTGCGCAAAGAGGATTTCCGGGTCGCCTGGCAGTTGCCGGCGGCTCCTGATACATTCAACGAGGAAGAGGCATGACTGATCAGCAGATCAAGCTGACCGCCCTGGCCAAAACCAGCGGTTGAGCGGCTAAACTGGCCCCCGGGCCACTGGCGCAGGTCCTGCGTCAACTGCCAGCATTCGAGGACGACAACCTCCTGTCCAATGCTATTCCCAACGCCGATGCCGGGGTCTACCGTATCGGCCCGGATTGCGCATTGGTCCAGTCGGTCGACTTTTTCACCCCGGTGGTGAACGATCCGGCAACCTACGGCAAGATTGCCGCCGCCAATGCCCTTTCTGACATCTACGCCATGGGCGCCAGGCCGCTGACGGTCATGAACCTGATCGGGTTCCCCCGCTGCCTGCCGCAGTCGGCGCTGGTCGACATCCTCAGGGGAGGGGCGGAAAAGGTCAAGGAGGCCGGCGCAGTCATCGTCGGCGGGCACACGGTGGAAGACGACGAGCCAAAATACGGCCTGGCCGTCACCGGGCTGGTCGACCCGGCCAAGATGGTTTCGACGGTCGGCGCCCGCCCCGGGGATGTGCTGATCCTGACCAAACCGCTCGGCACCGGCATCCTGGCCACGGCCCTCAAGGGCGAAGTCCTGACCGAGGCCGACATGGTCGAGGCCATAGCCGGCATGCAGCGGCTCAACAAGGGGGCCGCCGAAGTCATGCTCGAAGTGGGCGTCCATGCCTGCACCGACATCACCGGCTTCGGCCTGCTCGGCCATGCCCTCGAACTCGCCGAAGCCAGCCAGGTCGGCATCCAGATCGAAACCGGCGCCCTTCATGTCTATCCGATGGTCATCGAAATGGCGGCGATCGGGCTGGTCCCCGAAGGCAGCTACAACAACCGGCAGTACTACCTGCCCCGCATCGTCAACGGCAGCCAGGTCGCACCGGAGCTCATGGACATCCTGGCCGATCCGCAAACCTCGGGGGGATTGCTGATAGCCGTAGCCGAAGAAAAAGCGGATGAACTCAAGAGAAAGCTGCAGGCCGCCGGCTGCGACGCCTTTCAGATCGGCGCCGTGATCGACGGACCGCCGGGTCAGATGCAACTGAGCTGAACGGAAGAAAAGGAGCGGGCATGCAGGAAAAACGGAAATTCGAACGGATTCCCTTCGGCACCACAGTCACCGTGGTAACCGACCACCAGTCCCACCAGGGGGCGCTTCAGGACCTCTCCTTGAAC
>NZ_JBFHGD010000030.1:0-22180 GCF_041583255.1 Trichloromonas sp.
CTTCACGGCAGGCCCGTGGCTTTCCGCCCCCGGCTTACGGCGGGTTTGGCTTTCTCGGTGAATGCCAGCGAGAATGAGAGGTTATCACCAGCTGGTGCCCTGTCAAGGAGGCATCCGGGGGCAGAATGTTGGCACCTGTCAGCAGAATCCCTGCAAAAAATAAGGGCCCGACCTGTTGCCAGGCGGGCCCTTTGATATTCAATAGATAGTTGCAGTCACGGAAACATGCACCTGCGGAACCTGTCCTCTTTCTTCTCCACGCCCTACAAAACCATCAGCTCCTCATTGGAGTAGGTGATGTGCTTGAGGCCGTCCTTGGCGACGCGGAAGGTGTTCTCGATGCCGACGGCGCCGAGGCCGGGGTAGACCGCCTTGGGTTCGAAGGCGAAGACCATGTTCTCTTCGAGAAGCTGATCCTTGAAGCCGCGGGCGATAAAGGGGAACTCGTCGATCTCGACGCCGATGCCGTGGCCGATGAAGGAGACCTGGGCGCCCTTGGAGCCCATGAAATAATCCTTGTAGCCCATCTCGCAGGCGAGGCTGTAGCAGTCGTCGTAGATGGCGCCCCAGGCGACGCCGGGACGGGCGATCTCCTTGAGGCGGTTCTGAATCTGGTACATATCGACATATGCCTGCCGCAGTTGGTCGGAGAGCCCGCCGATGCAGAGGGTGCGGGTCTGGTCGACCAGGTAGCCGTCGAAGGCGCCGGCGAAGTCGACGATGATCGGCTCGTTTTCGCGGATCACCTTGTAGCTGGCCCCCTGGCCGATGCTGGGGTTGACCCCGATGCCGCCCAGGGGGGCGTCGAGAAAGGCCGGGGCGGCGCTGTCGGCGCCGGAGAAGATGTGGCCGTAGAAGAGCTCGGAGTTGAAGCCGCGCATGCGGCTGATCCCCTGGTGCCCTTCCTTGCGGGCGGTGAATTCGAGCTCGGCGGCCAGCTCGAGGTCGGTCATACCGGCGCGGATCACCTCGCAGGCGCGCTTGTAGACCTTGTCGACCTGCAGGGCGGCGTCTTTCATGATGCTGATTTCGTAGTCGGACTTGACCGCCCGCACGGTGCGGATCAGCGGGCTGGCGTCGGAAATGGCGGCGCCGGCGAGGGCCTTTTCGAAGCGCTGAAAGAGCGCCACCGGCACCACGTCGAGCTCCATGCCGAGCTTTTTCGCAACCGGGTAGCCGTATTCGGCGACGGTGGCGGGGATGTCTTTCGGGCTCTTGAAGGGGATGACTTCTTTGAGGCCGCACTCCATGCGCGCCCGGCTGTGCTCCTTGCGCACCAGGTAGAGCGGTTCGCCGGCGGCGGGGACGTAGAGCACCCCCTGCTGGATCGAGCCGGTGAAGTAGAAGAGGTCGGCGCTCTGCATCATCAGCACGGCGTCGAGACCGGCGCCGGCCATCAGGGCCTGGAGTTTTTTATAGCGGGCTTCGAGTTCGCTGGCGGGGGTGATGCGCATGATCATGTCTCCTCTTATTCGCAGGGGCCGGATGCTTTCATCATAAAAAAAACAAACATCAAAGTCGGTCTCACGCCCGTTCGCTGCGCTCACTCGAGCACGCAGAGGACGCGGAGAAAAAGCTTGAAGACCATGGTCTTTCGCCACGAATGTCACGAATCTTCACGAATATGCAAGGCATGTATAAGCAGTTCAATTCGTGTTCATTCGTGTAATTCGTGGATATCTTTTCGCTCTTCGTGCCTTTGAAGCTTAGAGGGACAGGCACCTGGCGGAGCCAGTCCCCGTCTTCCGTCTTCCGTCTTAAGCCGTTTCCACCCCGGCGTCTTCTTCGAGGTGCAGGTCGCGGATCGCCATTTCGCGCAGCTTGAATTTCTGGATCTTGCCGCTGGCGGTCATCGGGTATTCGTCGACGAACCTGACGTAGCGGGGGATCTTGTAATTGGCGATGCGCCCCTTGCAGAACTCGGTGATCTCCTCTTCGCTGCAGCTGGCGCCGTCCTTGATCTTGACCGCGGCCATGACCTGCTCGCCGTATTTCTTGTCGGGGACGCCGTAGACCTGCACGTCGGAGACCTTCGGGTGGGTGTAGAGGAATTCCTCGATCTCGCGGGGGTAGATGTTCTCGCCGCCGCGGATGATCATGTTCTTGATGCGGCCGGTGATCTTGCAGTAGCCGTTCTCGTCCATCACCGCCAGGTCGCCGGTGTGCAGCCAGCCGTCGGCATCGATGGCGCGGGCGGTCTCCTCGGGCATCTTGTAATAGCCCTTCATCACCAGGTAGCCGCGGGAGCAGAGCTCGCCCTGCTTGCCGGGCGGCAGGCTCTCCCCGGTCTCGATGTCGACCACCTTGACTTCGACGTTGGGCAGCGCCCGGCCGACGGTGGCGACCCGCAGCTCGATGGGATCGTCGGTGCGGGTCTGGGTGATGACCGGCGAGGCCTCGGTCTGGCCGTAGGCGATGGTGATGTCGCTGGCGTGCATGTCGCGGATGACCCGCTTCATGACCTCGATCGGACAGGGCGAGCCGGCCATGATGCCGGTGCGCAGGCTGGTCAGGTCGTACTTGCGGAAGGCCGGGTGCTCGAGCTCGGCGATGAACATGGTCGGCACGCCGTGGACGGCGGTACACTTTTCGGCCTCGATCGCCTTGAGCACCGCCTCGGGGGCGAAGGTCTCGACCGGCACCATGGTCGAGCCGTGGGTGACGCAGGCGAGCACGCCGAGGACGCAGCCGAAGCAGTGGAAAAAGGGCACCGGGATGCAGAGCCGGTCTTTCTCGGTGAACTTCATGCACTCGCCGATATTGAAGCCGTTGTTGATGATGTTGTGGTGGGTCAGCATGACCCCCTTGGGGAAGCCGGTGGTGCCGGAGGTGTACTGCATGTTGATCACTTCGTGCTCGTCGAGGGTCGCCTTGACCGCCGCCAGCTCGGCGTCGCTGATTTGTGCGCCGCGCTGCTCCAGCTCGGCGTAGGCGAGCATCCCGGCGGGAGCGGCGCCGCCGAGGAAGATCACGTTTTTCAGGAAGGGGAGCTTTTCGCAGGCGAGCTGGCCGAAGGGGGTCGCCTTGAGCTCGGGCACGACCGCGTTGACCGTCTCGACGTAATCGGTATCCTTGAAGCCCTGCACCAGGAAGAGGGTGTTCGAGTCGGACTGATTGAGGACGTACTCCAGCTCCGCCGACTTGTAGCTGGTATTGACCGTCACCAGCACCGCGCCGATCTTCGCCGTGGCGAACTGCAGCACCACCCACTCGGGGACGTTGGTCGCCCAGATCGACAGGTGATCCCCCTTCTTGATGCCGATGGCCAGCAGCCCCTTGGCGACCCGGTCGCAGAGGGCGTCGAACTGCCGGTAGCTGAGCCGCAGTCCGCGATCGGGATAGACCAGCGCGTCGTTGTCGGGGAAACGGCGGGCGATATCTTCGAGCAGTGCGCCCATGGTGAAGTGCAGTGCATCAGACATTGGAACAACTCCTTTGGTGTTCGTGGCTTAGAATATGTTTGATCTGGCGAAACAAATGTTAGCGATTTATATCTTGTTGTTTTTAATGCGTTTTTTGATACCACATGGCTCGCACCTTAGTCAATTCAAAAAGAAAATTCATGCCTGTTTTCGTATATAGCCGCCCGACCGCCCCCCCTGCCGGATAATGAATCACCCGCGCAGCGGCTGACTCTTTTCTGGGCAAAAGGCTAAATCCGTTCGCCAGTCGAAGGGTTAGCCGACTAATCCGCACTTGTCCACACGGCTTTCCACATCAACTTGTGGATGCATACACGTAAGGGTGGACAACCAGGAAGGATCGCAAGGTAGGAACAAGATTGCAAACGCAGAGATCGCTGTTTGCTGCAGTCAGACAGGGGGATTGGAGCGCTTGTCAACCCAGGCGGTAAAAGCGTCAGCAGAGAGAGGGCGACTGAACAGGAACCCTTGAATATTAACACACCCCTTATCCCTGAGAAATTCAAGCTGATCGCGGGTTTCGACCCCCTCGGCGAGAATGTTCAGATTCAGGCTCGCGGCCAGGGCGAGAATCGCCGCAACGATGCTCCGGCTGTCTGCGTCCTGAGGCAGATCACGCACAAAGGACTGGTCGATCTTCAGCGAGTCAATGGGCAGATGTTTCAGATAACTGAGCGAAGAATAGCCGGTACCAAAATCATCGATCGAGAGACGCAAGCCAAGCTGCTTCAGGCGCTCCATGGTGGAAAGCGCCTGTGCCGTATCGGTCATCAGGGTGCTTTCGGTCACCTCGATCACCAGATGCCGGGGATTCACCTCAAAGAAAGAGAGGGTCTTCTCAAAATGCCGGACCAAACCGTCTTGCTGAAACTGGCTGGCCGAGAGATTGATCGCCACCGGCAACAGGGGGCCGCCTTGTTCCCTCCAGGCCCGTAACTGCTGGCAGGCCGCCCCCAGCACCCAGTCTCCCAGCGCCAGCATCAAGCCACTTTCTTCGGCCACGGAGAGGAAACGGTCCGGCATCAACAGCCCCAGACGCGGGTGCTGCCAGCGCACCAGGGCCTCGGCGCCGATGACTCTGCCACTGCCGGCGTCAACCTGGGGTTGATAATGCAAGATCAATTCGTCGGATTCCAAAGCCCGGCGCAGTTCGCTCTCGAGTTGCATCTGCTCCATCGCCTGGTCGTTCATGGCCGGGGCGAAAAAGCTGAAATTCCCCTTCCCTTTGGCTTTGGCGGAATGCATGGCCCCGGCAGCATTCTGCAGCAAGCGTCCGGCATCGTCGCCATCAGCTGGAAACAACGTGATGCCGCAGCAGAGGGTCATGAAAACTTCCTGCCCATCGATCATAAACGGCTCTTTGAACGTGCTCAACAATTCCTGAATCACATGCCCCGCCTCGACAGTGCCGCCAACGTGCGGGAGCATGAGCGGAAAGGCCCCGGAGCCGAAATGACCGACGATCCCTCGACCGCCCACCACGGCTGCCAGGCGGTCGCCCGCCTGGAGCAAAAGTTGATCGCCGCGGCCATGCCCCAGGGCATTGTTGATTTTTCTAAAACCGTCGATATCGACCAGGATCAAGCAGAAGGGCCTTTCTTTTTTTCGCGCGCGAGCGAGTTCAATTTCGAGGGTGGCAAGAACCGTTCGCTTATTGGGCAATCCTGTCAACCGATCATACTGATCGAGAAAAGTCACCCTGTCCTCGGCAGCCCGCCGCTGCCGCGCCTGGGCATTGAGTCGCCACCCACCGCCGACGATGATCGCAAGACCGAGCAACCAGAAGAGGACCGTCCCCAGCATCGCCAGCCACATGTTCGGCCGGCGGATTTCATATAGCGGGGCGATCGCCACCGAGACGCTGAGACCGCCTCGCAGGCTGCCGATCTCGTCCCCCTGGCTGGCATGACATTTTAGGCAGTCGGCGGAGGTCTGCAGCGGACGCATCAGGCGCAGGAACCCGCCCTGCCCGCCCTCGACCACACCGGCCACCTCCTCTTCTCCGAGATCGAGCTGCTCCAGAGCGGCGCGCTCCCAGGCGTCAGGGGCGTTGGCCGGGTTAATCGGCCGAAGACTGGTGATGCGCCCGGTAAGGCCCAGCAGGCTCTGTTCCAGCTGAAAGACCTCACGCAGCATGTAGGCCGGGTTAACCATCGTCAGAATGCGACCCGACGGGGTCACGACCTCTCGTTCGGGAACATCGGCAAGATAGGGATTGGGTGGGGTGGTCGGACTCATTTCGACGTAGACGCCGCCATGGCTGGCATTCCAGTGACGGTAGACGATCATCTTTTCCGCCATGGCTCTGGCCTGTACCCTGGCCATTTCAAGCGTCTCCTGCTGCTCCTTGCGAAAATTCCACACCAGCCCGAAGGCCGCGACAAGAGTCCAGAGCAGAGCCAGAACCAAGGCACCGACCTTCAACATCCGGGTAGCTTTCGAAATTTCTATGGGTTTTACCACGTTGTGAGACCCCCTCACGAACAGACGGAACAGACACCGACTCCTGCGGGACGTGTCGATTGCGGACAAATCCCACGGGAATCGGTGCCTGCAGGCAAGATCAGTTTGACGTCGTGAACAGCTGGACTCTCTGCTGACGCTTAATCAACCAGGGTTGAGGGTCCACTTACATGCCTCAGCATTTCAAAAGGGATGAAAAAACCCGGGCGGAAGGAATCCTTCCGCCCGGCTCATGCTTATCAGTAGGGTTTGGCGTTGAAGCGTTTCTGCACGTCGAAGGGATCCTGGATGACCTGGTCAGGCTGGAACTGCACCTTGGTCTTGCCGCGGTCGGTCAGGTATTTCTCCAGCTCGAGATCGATCTCGGCTGGGACATCAACACCGGCCTTGGCCAGGGCCTGGCGCAGCAGCCCTTCGGCCTTGGTGGCGAAGGCGGTCGAGTCGCTCAGCACCCGCGCCGCTTCGGGCGGGTTGTGGAAACCGGCCGAGTTCTCGGCGCCGATGAAGATCAGGCGGAAGAAGGCGTCGAAGTAGAATTCCTTGGCCTGGTCGTAGAGGGCCGGGTCGATGGCTTTGCCTTCTTCCTGCGACTTGTGGGTCAGCTCGAAGAGCTTGGCGACGGTGGCGTTGGCGTAGCCGGCGCGGATGTTCATCGACACGGTGCGGTCCTGGATGTCGTAGACCCGCTGGCGCAGCCACTCGGGGCCTTCGGCGTGGCACTGCTGGCAGGCCTTGAGGTCGGCCTTGAGCGGGCTGGTCACCCGGTGGTCGGAGACCTTGACCGAACCGACCTTGGTGTAGGGCATGTGGCAGTCGGCGCAGGAAGCCCCGGCCATCCAGTGGACGCTGTCGTTGCTGAACAGTTCAAATTCGGGATGGCGGATAAAGGGGAAGCGGAAGCCGGTGACGCTCTGCTTCCATTCCTTGATGGAATCGTCGCTGCGGAACTGGGCGATGATGTCTTCGATGGCGATTTTGCCGAACTTGCTGTTCTGCCAGGGGAAGTAGATGCCGACCGATTTCTTGTCTTCATCCTTCTTGATGTTGTAGGTCACGTGGCACTGGGCGCAGACCATGGTGCGCATCTCCTGGGTGGTCAGCTTGGCGGGGTCCTTGCCCATGGCCTGCAGCCCCTTGCCCAGGGTGAATTCGCGGGACAGCTTGAGGGCCATCGAATTGTTGTCATGGCAGTCGATGCAGGCCACCCCCATCTCGCGGTGCTCTTCGGGGATGTGGCTGAGGACTTCCATGAAGGGCTGCTTGTAGTAATCGACCCCCATCTCCTTTTCGAGCTTGGGCGCGTAGGGGGTTTTGCAGGTCAGGCAGACGCCGCCGGCGCCGATGCGCGAGGCGTCGATTTCAAGCTGGTCCTTGAGCATGTAGGCATGGCCGCGCGGCTCGTTGTAGGCCACGCCGAAGCCCCAGCCGTTGAAGAGCAGCGCCAGAAAGGGGTACTCGGACAGCTTGTCCCAGGTGACCTTGTCGGAATCCCAGCCCTGGCGGTACTTGCTCTTGCCGGGCTCGGTCGGCTCTTCGGTCTGCTTCCACAGGTCGTAGTGGACCGGGTAGGCCTTGCCCCAGTTCGCCGGCTCCATCTCGCCGTCGGCGATCTTGACCGGGCGGACCGCCTCGGTTTTCTCCGGCTGACAGCCGGCCATCAGCACGGCCGAGAGGGCCAGCATCAGCAGAATTGAAATGCTCGATTTTGCGGTAGTCAACATAGGTTCCTCGCCTCCTTGAAGTTTGTTGAAAGGTATAGCCCTAAAGGGTCTGTATGGTTCCGCTGCGCTTGTGCTGGATGCCGCGGTGGCACTTCCAGCAGTCCCTCTGGTCATCGATCATCGACACCGTGGTCGAGTGGCAGCGAATGCAGTTCGCCTGCAAAACTTTTTCTGCATGCGGCGTCAGCTCGATATCGTCGGAAACCTGGCCGGAATAGAACATGTAGGCGTCCTTGAGGCCGTCGATCGACTTCCACAGGTAATGCACAAACTGGTTCTGGTTGGGCAGATGACAGTCGACGCACTTGATCTGCCGGTGGGCGCCGACATGGGCCCAGGCCTGAAATTCGGCCTCCATCACGTGACAGCCGGAACAGAAACCGGGCTCGCTGCTGCGCGCCAGCATCCTCGGGGGGCCGAACAGGACAAATGCCGTCAACGCCCCCCCCACCAGGATGGCCAGAAGTAAGTATCCTTTTGGGGATTTCGCCATTCCTTCACCTCCTCTCATCAAACGTGATACGTGATTGTGAACTTCACGACTGTTCTTTTGCACAGTTGCCGTCTCTGCCCCTGTTTACCAGAAATGTGCCATTTTTCACAAAAACCAGCCACATCCCCATAAATGCCCGAAAAAAAAGAGGAATCCAAAAAATTGGATTCCTCTTCAAGAATGCCGGCCCCTGCGGCGGCCGGAAAAACGTTACCAAACGGTTACAGTCGTCACCGAGGCGTTCCCTTAGGGTAACATCTCCGCCACCCCGTACCGCTGCATCTTTTCCCACAGGGCTTTCCTGGAGATCCCCAGCGACAGAGCGGTCTCCGACTTTCGGCTGCCGTGGTGCCTCAGGGCGGCCAGGATAATTTCCTGTTCATACTTCTGCAGGGCCTCCCTGAGCGGCTGCCCCGGCGCGAAGCCTGGCTCGGGCGGTGCGTCGAGGCCCCCCTCCAGGAGCTCGGGCGGCAAGTCGGCAGGGAGGATTTCCGCCTCTTTGCCGAGGGCGACCGCGCGTTCCATGGCATGCTTGAGCTGTCGCACATTACCCGGGAAAGAGCAGGCCAGCAGGCACTTTTTAAGCTCGCTGGAAAGCGCGGGAACCGGCTTGCCCATCTGGCGGGCGAAGTGCGTTGCGAAATACCCGGCCAGCGGGATGATGTCTTCCCGCCGCTCCCGCAGCGGCGGGATCGGGATCTGGATGACGTTGAGCCGAAAGTAAAGGTCGGGGCGGAAGCGTCCCTGGCGCACCTCCTCGGCCAGGTCGCGGTTGGTCGCCGCGACGATGCGCACATCGACGGCCGTCTCCCGCCGGCCGCCGACCGCCTGCACCCGGCGTTCCTGCAGCACCCGCAGCAGTTTGGCCTGGGCCGGCAAAGGCAGCTCGCCGATTTCGTCGAGGAAGAGGGTCCCCTTGTGGGCCTGAACGAATTTACCCGGATGGTCGCTGACGGCCCCGGTGAACGCCCCTTTGACATGGCCGAAGAGTTCGGATTCGATCAGGTTTTCAGGCAGCGCGGCGCAATTGACGTTGACCAGCGGGGCACGGGCGCGGGCGCTGAGGCTGTGGAGCATTTCGACGAAATGCTCCTTGCCGGTCCCGCTTTCGCCGAACAGCAGCACCGAAGAATCGAGGGGAGCCACCGCCTGCACCATGTCGAGGGGGATCTTGATGGCCGGGCTGTGGGCGACGAAGGAAAACTTCTCGAAGGGGCCGGAGAGGATTTTTTTCAGCTGCAGGTTTTCTTCGCTGAGGTTCTTCTTTTCGGTGATGTCGCGGCTGACCAGCAACGTGCCGAGGTAAGAGCCGTCGGCCTCGCGCACCGCCGTATAGGTATTGTCGAAATAGCGCCCCTGGGCGCTGATGATGCGGTGATGGGAGGCGACCTCCCCCGACTTGAGGCTGCCGAGCAGATCGACGATCTGCTCATGCACCCGCGCCGGGTGGATGTCGAAGATCGGCCGCCCGGTGAACTTTTGCGCCGACACCTTGCGGATGCGTTCGGCCGCCGGGTTGAGCACGCGGATGATGTCGGCGGCGTCGAGGAAGATGACCCCTTCGGCCATCTCCTCGACAATCGCCCGGAATATTTCCTGCGTCGGCACGGACATCGCCCCTCCTCGCATGTTTCGTTTAGGTAACATCGACAATCTTAACCGAACCGGCGAATCGAATGTTGTAAAAAATGCTGCCACTACAGCCGGCAAGGGCAACCACAGGGGGTTGCCCCTACAAATTCGGCTTTATGGTTGTCCCGTAGGGGCAGGCCCCCGTGCCTGCCCTGGGCCGCTGCCAGGACGAAAAAAGCCCGGTGCTGGCGCACCGGGCTTCATAAATTCGGACTGACCCATGTCACCAGTGCGGCCGCAGGCACTGCTGCTTGATGAATTCGCGGATCGCATACATGATCTCCAGCGACAGGTCGAGAAACTGCACTCCCATCCCCGCCGGCAGCTGCGGTTTTTTCGCTTCTACCGCGGCATTCACCCAGGCGACCCGCCCCTGGCAGCAGACCGGCGAG
This sequence comes from Trichloromonas sp., assembly GCF_041583255.1. Lineage (NCBI taxonomy): Bacteria > Pseudomonadati > Thermodesulfobacteriota > Desulfuromonadia > Desulfuromonadales > Trichloromonadaceae > Trichloromonas > Trichloromonas sp. The sequence continues at coordinate 10,124 of NZ_JBFHGD010000030.1, forward strand.
GTCAGGTTGGGCAGCGTGAATTCGAGGCTCAGGGGCGTGTCGACGGGCAGCGGCTGGTCGGTTTCGAGAAAGACCCCGCCGGTGCTGATGTTGACCGAGTAGTCGGTGAGCAGAATCTTCGGGTCGGCGCCGAAATGGATCTGCAGCCGGGCCATGACCCGCGGCGCGATGCGGTCGGGCAAGGACAGGAACTTGCGGGCCGTGGCGACAAAAAGATGGCGATTGATCGGCTTGAGCAGAATATCGTCACAGCCGGCATCACGGCAGCGCTGCTGGTCGGCGTCGCGCCCCCCCTGGGTAACGATGACCACCGGGGTCCTGGCGATCTCGGGAGTGGCCCGGATGCGCCGGCAGACCTCATCCCCGTCCATTTCCGGCATGTACAGGTCCATCATGACCAGCTTCGGGCGCTCGGCGAGGGTCAGCTCGTAGGCCTGCTGCCCGGTGCGGGCCACCAGCAGTTCTACGTTTTCACGCCGGAAAAAAGTCTTCTCCAGCTCCAGGAACAACTCGACATCGTCAGCCAGCAGAACCCTATCTTCAGCCACCATTCACTCCTGAGTTTGTCGGCCAGTCCGGCCGTTGGAAACGGTTTCTCTCTTGTCTTGCCCATGCTTCCCGACTATACTTGCCAGCAATTTTACCGGGAGCCTGAAATGATTGAACATCACTGGACCAGCGTGACCTTTTTTGCCGTCTTTGCTGCGGCCTCCACCCTGCTCGGGATGGGCCTGCTGCTGTTCCGTGAAGATTGGAGCCGGCGCAATTCGACCAACCTGATCTCCTACTCGGCCGGCGTCATGCTGGGCATCGGTTTTCTGCACATCCTCCCCGAAGCCCAGGAACTGACTCCGCATGCGACCGGCTACCTGTTGGCCGCCTTCGTGGTCTTTTATTTTCTCGAACATCACCTGCCGTTTCACTCGGACCACGAACAGATGCATCACAGCCGCATCGACGTTCCCGGCAGCCACGACGCCTGCTGTGCCAGCCCCCACCCCATGGGGCTTATCGCCTTCTGCGGCATGAGCCTGCACTCGCTGATCGACGGGCTCATCATCGGCACCGGCTTCGAGATCGACCCCCAGATCGGCCTGCTGTCGGCGCTGGCGGTCATCGTCCACAAAATCCCGTCGGGCGTCTCGATGTTTTCGATCCTGCTCCATTACGGCTACCAGAAACCGAGGGCCATGCTCTTTACCTCGGCGGTAGCGGCGTCCACCCCGATCGGGGCGATCGGCTCCTATGCCCTGCTTCGCCAGATGAACCCGGATTTTCTCGGCGTCATCATGGCCGTGGCCGCCGGCTCCTTCATCTACATCGCCGCCTCGGACCTGATCCCCGAATCCCACCGGGTGCGCGGCATCAAGGGGAGCCTGGCCCTGTGCGGCGGAGTCTTGACCGCCGTCGCCGTCGGCTGGTTCGCACATTGAGAAACCGTGATTGGCTAAAGGGTGACGGATAACGAGCACTGCCTTCTGCCTTCTGTCTTTCCGATCTCTCGCACGTTCGCTGTGCTCACTCGAGACGCAGAGGACGCGGAGGAAAACCTTAAAGCCATGGTCTTTTGCCACGAATGGACACGAATCTTCACGAATAAAGGCATCTATCAGCGGTTTCATTCGTGCCCATTCGTGACATTCGTGGATATCTTTTCGCCTTTGCGCCTTTGCGGTAAACCATGTTTAACAGGGATGAACTGGATGAATGGGATGGCATTCGCCGATTAGGCCAGGGCAGGCACGAGGGCCTGCCCCTACGGATTGCCGCCAATCACCAATCACCAATCACCAATCACCAATCACCAATCACCAATCACCAATCACCAATCACCAATCACCAATCACCAATCACCAATCACCGCCTTAACTACCTGGCACAATCGGACGGGTCGCCCTTGAGCTTGGCCAGGCCGTGTGCGAGTGCCGGCAGCACCACTTCGAGATTTTCCCGGGCCCCCTTCGGGCTGCCGGGGAGATTGATGATCATCGACTGCCGCCGCACCCCGGCCAGCGCCCGCGACAGCATGGCGTGGGGGGTTTTGGCCAGGCTGGCCATGCGCATCGCCTCGGCCATGCCGGGAATCTCGTAATCGAGCACCCGGGCGGTCGCCTGGGGGGTCAGGTCGCGGGCGGTGAGCCCGGTGCCGCCGGTGGTCAGGATCAGGTCGAGCTTCTCCTGGTCGACCCAGTCGACCAGGGTCGACACGATCTTCTCCAGGTCATCGGGGATCACCTGGTAGCGAACCACCTGGCCCAGGCCGGCGACCATCTGCTGCAGGATTTTTCCGCTCTCGTCCTCGCGGGCCCCCTTCGCCCCCTTGTCCGACAGGGTCAGAATGCCGATCGTGAACTGCTCGCTCATGCCGCGCCCTCCCCTTCGAGCACGACGATCGCATCGTCGCAACAGACCTTTCCGCCCTTGATCACCTTGGCGAAAATCCCCTCCTTGGGCATGACGCAGTCGCCCGCCTGGTAATAGATGGCGCAGCGGGTATGGCAGGTTTTGCCGATCTGGGTCACTTCGAGCAGCGCGCTCGGTCCGACCCGCAGACGGGTGCCGAGCGGCAGGGTATAGAGTTCGACCCCGAGGGTGGTCAGGTTTTCGGCAAAGTCGCCGGGGCCGACATCGAGACCGGCGGCGCGCATCTTGTCGATGCTCTCCATGGCCAGCAGGCTGACCTGGCGATGCCAGTCGCCGCCGTGGCCGTCCCCTTCGAGCCCGAAATTTTCCACCAGCGTGCCGCTGCCGACATTCTTTTTTCGCTCTCCCTTGCCCGGGCTGGTACAGACCGCGACAATTGTTCCCTGCTGCATGGCAATCTCCTGAACGGGGCTTGACGGGCCCCGGCTGATGGCTATTTCTTCTTCTCTTTGGTCATCAGCATGCGGCGCGCATTGTTGACGACCACCGAGGAAACCTCGCGGCTCTTGGCCAGCCCCTTGAGATCCTTTTCGGAAAGGATGGCCATGAAACGCAGGGCCTTGGGCAGGGGGGTACGGTTATGCACCACCAGGGCCCGCTTGATCTCGTAATTCTTGATCCACTCGTTGTTCATGACGATCAGGCGGATCAGTTCGTCGCTGGAGCTTTTGTTTTTGGCGATGGCCAGCACCTCGCCGTCGGTGATCCGCGGGTTTTTCAGGACCGCCGAAGAGACCAGCTTGTTGGCGTCCTTGATGAAAATATTGCGCCACTCCTTGTCGCCGGTCAGCGCCATCTTGATTTTATCGGCAACCGGCATCTCCAGGGCCAGCTGGTACTTGGAAAGATGCTCCTCATCGAACTCCTCGGCGCTCTCCTCGTTTTCCGGCTCTTCCTCGCCTTCCGGCTCTTCCGGCTCTTCGGCATCTGCCGGGGGTTCATCGGCCAGCAGGCCGAACCTCCGCTTGAGTTCGGGCTCAACGCGGGGGTTGGCTGCCAGCGCCTCGGCGATTTCCGGGTGAGCGGCGAGCAGCTGCCGGTTTCCGGCAATCAATTCGAAGACCGCCGCAGGACAATGCGCGGCGATATTTTTCAGGGTAGCCGGGGTGAGCCCGGGGTTTTTAAGCAGTGCGCCGATGACCCGCGGGTCAGCCAGGCGGCCGCGGGCGATCAGTTCAAGATGCTTGGGGTGCAGTTCATCGCCGCCGACCAGGGTCGCCAGCTCGTCGGCGTCAACGGCGGCCAGGGCGGCGGAGACGGCGCCTTTCAGCTCAAGGTCGGCGGACTGGAAGAGGTAGAGAAAGACGGTCAAGCGGTCTTTCAGCGACAGCTCGGTTTCGCCGCAGACCACCGCCAGCTGCTCGGACTTGGGGGCCTGTTTGACCAGCCGGGCCACCTCGGGCGACACCATCAGGCGTACGGTATTATTGTTGCTGCTCATGCGGTCCCTTCATCAGGGGTTACGGACCACCTCGGCCGGGAGCCCGGCGGCCCGGGTTCGCTTCACCACGGCTTCGGCGCTGGCCTGATCCGGGAAACTGCCGAACTTGAGGCGGGTCAGGTTCAGCTCGACCCGGGTCTGTTCCTCATCAACCCTGACCCCCTTGCGGGCGAGCTCATCGGTGAGCTCCCGGGCCTTGTCGTGGTCATAAAAGGAGCCCGCGTAAACCGCCAGCTGGTCGCCGCGGCGCAGGGTAAAAACACTCGGGACAATCTTCGCCAGTTCAGCGGCTTTGAGCCTGGCCGTCTCGGGGGCATAGACCCCGATCAGCAGGCGGGTCATCGGCATGACCTTCTTGACCGGCTCCAGCTTCCCCTCGAAACCGAGCTGGCGTATTTTTGCCATCGCCTCGTCGCGGTTGGCCTGATCGACGAAAGCGCCGGCCTGGATCGCATATTTGCCGGCCGCCGCCGGCGGTTTGGCCGCGACCGGGGCCTTTTTCTCCGGCGCCGGTGATGCGGCCTTCTCGACCACGGCGGCAACCGGCGGAGCGGCCGCCGTCCCAGGAACGACGGGCGCGGCCGCGGCGATCGGCGGGGCCGGCGCCGATTCGGTCGGCAGGACTTCGCGCAGCGTCCCCTTGGGGATGGCCGCGTCGACCACGGGTTCGCGATCGACCGCAACCGGCTCGACCCCAGCGGGGACCGGCACCGCGGCCGGATCGGGCCGCTCGGGCATGGCCAGGGTCTGTTTGGCCGGCGCCGGCCGCTTGGCGGCCGGCGGAGCCGGGCTGGTGGTGAAATAATAGAATCCGGCGGCGGACAGGACCATCACCAGCAGGCCGTACAGCACCATGCGCGAGGAGGAGCGCCGGCCATGTGCATCGGCGGGTTCCTCGGCCGCGACCGGCGGAATTTCACCGGCCTGCGGCTCAGCGGAAATCGGCGGCAGTACCGGGGTCGGCTCCGGCTCCGAGTCGTCGAAAGCAAAATCCTCACCGGGCTCGCCCTTGCCGCCGGGGTCTTCCTCAAGCGTCCCCCAGCCGTCGTCGTCGGTACCGTTCTCGCCGAGATCCCCGAAAGTGAAGTCCTTGTCGTCATCCGCCATCATCTGTTCCCCTCGTCTTTAAACAATCAGCAGGTCAATCAGCCTCTTTCATCTCCGCCAGGATCCTGGCCGTGAGATGAGGAGGCACTTCTTCGTAATGGGAAAATTCCATGGTGAACAGGCCTCGGTCCGACGTCATGGAACGCAGCTCCGGGGCATACTTGAGGACTTCGGCCATGGGCACCTGCACGGCGACGTTCTGGCTGCTCCCCTGGGGCTCGACGCCGAGAACCTTGCCGCGGCGCGAGTTCATGTCGCCGATCACGTCGCCGACGCAATCGTCCGGCACCATGATCTCCATGTGCATGACCGGCTCGAGCAGCACCGGGCTGGCTTCTTCCATGGCCTTTTTAAAGGCCATGGAGCCGGCGATCTTGAAGGCCATTTCCGACGAGTCGACCGAATGGTGGGAGCCGTCATACAGGGTCACCGAAAAGTCCTGCACCGGGTAGTCGGCCAGGATGCCGTGTTTCAGCGATTCATGAATCCCCTTGTCGACCGCCGGGATGAACTGCCGCGGGATGACCCCGCCGACGACCTTGTCGATGAACTGGTAGCCTTCCCCGCGGGACAGCGGGGCGATCTCGATATGCACATCGGCGAACTGGCCGCGGCCGCCGGACTGCTTCTTGTGCCGGTAGTGCTGCTTGACCGTCTTCTTGATGGTTTCGCGGTACGGCACCTTGGGCTCCTTGAGCAGCACCTCGACCCCGAACTTGCGCTTGAGCTTCTCCACGGCGACCTCGACATGCACCTGCCCCATGCCGGAGAGGATCATCTCCTTGGTCTCCTCGTCACGCTGGATATGGTAGGTGGGATCCTCCTCCATGATCCGGTGCAGCGAGCTCATGATCTTTTCTTCGTCCCCCTTGGCCTTGGCCTCCAGGGCGAAAGAGATCACCGGCTTGAGCGCCATCGGGCTTTCGTAGACGATCGGCCTGGCCCCGTCGCAGAGGGTGTCGCCGGTCGCCGTCTCCTTGAGTTTGGCCACGGCGACGATGTCGCCCGCCTCGGCTTCGGCCACCGGCTTCTGCTTCTTGCCTTCGAGTTCGAAAATCTGGCCGATGCGCTCGGTGGTCTCCTTGTTGGGATTATAAACGACCGAATCGCTCTTGAGGGTGCCCGAGTAGATCCGGAACAGGGTCAGCTTGCCGGTATAAGGATCGCTGATGGTCTTGAAGACCATGGCCGAAAAAGGCTCTTTCGGATCGGGCTTGCGCTGCTCGTCGTCGCCGGTCTTGGGGTTGCTGCCGTACTGGATCCCCTTGTCGACCGGCGAGGGGAGGCAGTTGACGATAAAATTGAGCAGGGTACGCACGCCGAGGTTGGCCGTGGCGCTGCCGCAGAAGACCGGGGTAAAGACCTTGGTCAGCGTCCCTTCGCGCAGCCCGAGCAGGATTTCATCGCGGCTGAGGGTTTCCGTTTCGAGGTACTTCTCCATCAGTTCGTCGTCGGCCTCGGCGGCCGCCTCGACCATGAGGGTCCGCACCCGCTCGGCCTCGTCGAGATACTCGGCCGGGATGTCGGTTTCGTCGTAGCTCCCCTTGTCGTCGAACTTGAAGAAGCGGGCCTTCATGTCGACCAGGTCGATGATTCCCTTGAAATCGTCGCCGGAGCCGACCGGCATGGTCACGGCGACGGCCCGGGTGGAAAGGCTCTTCTGGACATCGTCGACGGCCTTGAGAAAGTCGGCGCGGTCACGGTCCATCTTGTTGACGAAGACGATCCGCGGCACTTCGAACTCGTTGGCCCATTCCCAGATCTTCAGCGTCTGCGCCTTGACCCCGTCGACGGCGGAGACAACCAGCACGGCGCCGCCGAGGATCCGCAGGCAGTTGCGGGTATCATGGAGGAAGTTGGTGTAGCCGGGGGTGTCGACGATATGCAGGCTGCAGTCGCGCCACTCACAGTGGTTGAGGCTCGAGCTGATGGTGATCTGACGCTTGATCTCCTCGGGCTCGTAGTCCATGGTCGAAGTGCCGTCGTCGACCCGCCCGAGGCGGTCGGTCATGCCGGTATTGAAGAGGATGGCTTCGGTGAGCGACGTCTTGCCGGCATCCCCCTGCCCCACAATTCCCAGGTTACGCAGTTTGGCCGTTTCATACTTTCCCATAATTCCTCCTTACATTTCACCTCAGGGTGAAACCAGTTAAAGGATTGCCTTCAGGAAACAACGAACAGGGGAACCTCCCCAGCAAACTATGGCTGCAAGCCCCGCTGCCCGGCTAATCGCTGCGACGACCTGCCGGCACGGACCCTGCGAGCGAACCTCAATATTCGGAGCTCTTGCCCCCCCCCTTGTTGCGATGATAGATGATCAGCAGCCCTTCCAGGGTCAGCATCGGCTCGATCTCGTCGATCGCCTTCGAATCGGCGGAGATCAGCGGCGCCAGCCCGCCGGTGGCGACCACCAGGGACGGCTCGCCGGCCTCCTGCTTCATGCGGGCGACGATCCCGTCGACCAGCCCGACATAGCCGTAGAAGATCCCCGACTGCATGCTGGCGACGGTGTTCCTGGCGATCACCTGGGGCGGCCGCGACAGGTCGACCCGCGGCAGTTTGCTGGCCCGCTCGAACAGGGCCTCGGCCGAAATCGCCACGCCGGGGGCGATGGCGCCGCCGAGATATTCGCCCTTGGCGGAGATATAGTCGAAGGTCGTCGCCGTGCCGAAATCGACGACGATCAGGCTGCGCCGGTATTTCTCGTAAGCGGCCACGGCGTTGACGATGCGGTCGGCGCCGACCTCTTTCGGGTTGTCGTAAAGGATCGGCATGCCGGTCTTGATGCCGGGGCCGACCACGTACGGCTTTTTGTCGAAATAGGCCTGGCAGAGGGCGACGAAGGTGTTCAGCAGCGGCGGCACCACGCAGGAGATGATGACGTCGCTGACATTTTTGAACTGCACTTCGGAGAGGCCGAACAGGCGGTCGATGAGGATGGCGTATTCATCGACGGTGCGGGTCTTGTCGGTGGTGATCCGCCAGCTCTTGAGCAGGGCTTCGCCGCCGTAAAGACCGAGCACGGTGTTGGAGTTGCCGATATCGATAACCAGGAGCATAAATTCAACCCGTCAGAAGAAAAACTAAGTCAGCCACTGTGGCTATTGATTGCCGTGGCCGCCATCGTCAGAGCGGTCTGACATCGCCGGCCATGATTTTTTCCTGCACGCCGTCGTCCGTGCGCACCAGCAGTGCGCCATCGCTGTCGAGCCCCTCGACCGTCCCGCGGATCACCCGGCTCTGGCAATCGACCTCGACCGGCCGGCCGACCAGGTCGCAGAGCTCTTCCCAGGCGCTGATGATCGGGGCGAACCCCCTGTCGAGATAGGCCAGGTAGAGCCGGTCGAGATGGCGGTACAGGGTGCGGGCAAAGGCCAGTCGGGAAACCGTTTCGCCCTTTTCCAGGGCCACCGAGGTGGCAGGATAACGCAGGTCGGCGGGAAACTGGGCGGCTTCCATATTCAGGTTGACGCCGATGCCGAGGATGATGTAGCGCACCCCCTCGGTTTCGGCGTTCATTTCGTTGAGCAGGCCGGCGACCTTCTTGCCGCCAAGCAGGACATCATTCGGCCACTTGACCCTGGGGGAGAGCCCGCTGACATCGCGGATCGCCAGGGCCACCGCCACGGCGGAGACAAAGGTCAGCTGCGGGCCGTCAAAGGGGAGAATCGGCGGGCGCAGCAGCACCGAGGTGTAGATGTTGACGCCCGGCGGCGAGGCCCAGGTACGGCCCAGGCGCCCCTTGCCGGCGGTCTGCCGGTCGGCGATCACCACCGTGCCGTCGGGATGTCCCTGGTCGCCGAGTTCCCGGGCCCGGCTGTTGGTCGAGTCGGTTTCGTCGAAGAAAACCAGCTCGCGGCCGACGATGCGGGTCTCCAGGCCGGAGCGCAGCTCTTCGATCAGCAGCGCATCGGGCGAGGCGGCGAGGCGGTAGCCCCGCGAGGTCACCGCGTCGATGCTGTACCCGAGATCGCGCAGCAGGCGGATCTTCTTCCAGACGGCGGTGCGTGAGACGCCCAGCTTCTGGCTGATCTCCTCCCCCGATACGAAGTCGCCCGGATGCTCGCGAAACAGGTTGAGGATGTCTTCGTGCTCGAGCTTTTTGCTCATGCGGTGACGACGGCTTTCTACTGGAACAGCATGGAAATATCGACCGCCCTGAACGAGTGGGTGAGCGCGCCGACGGAAATGAAATCGACCCCGGTCTCGGCAATGGCGCGCACGGTTTTCAGGATGACCCCGCCCGAGGCTTCGGTCAGGGCCCGGCCGCCAATCAGCTGAACCGCTTCACGCAGGGCATCGGGGCCCATGTTGTCGAGCAGGATGATGTCGGCGCGGGCGGCCAGGGCTTCACGAACCTCGTCCAGGTCGCGGGTTTCGACTTCGATCTTGAGGGTATGCGGCACCCGGGCCCGGGCCCGTTCGATGGCGACTTCGACGCCGCCGGCGGCAGCGATGTGGTTTTCCTTGATCAGCACCCCGTCGTAGAGCGAGGTGCGGTGGTTGCGGCCGCCGCCCATGCGCACCGAGTACTTCTCGAGCACCCGCAGCCCCGGCGTGGTCTTGCGGGTATCGACCAGGGTGGCCGAGGTGCCCTCGACCGCCTTGACGAACTGGGCCGTGAGGGTGGCCACCCCGCACATGCGCTGCAGCAGGTTCAGCGCCACCCGCTCCCCCTGCAGCAGCACCGCGGCATCGCCTTTGAGCCAGGCCAGCACCTGGCCGCGGCTGACGGCGCGGCCGTCCTCCATGATCTTCTCGAAGGCGATCTTCGGGTCGAGCAGGTGAAAAACCCGGCCGGCCACATCGATGCCCGAGAGGACGAAATCTTCTTTGGCGACCAGTTCGGCGCGCCCCGGAGTTCCCGGTTGCACCGTCGCCATGGTGGTGACATCGCCGAGACCGATGTCCTCCTGCAGGGCATTCTGAATTATCCGGTCTATTTCAAACATTTGGACTCCTGTCTAACATATTGAAAACGCTTTTTTATAGCATAATTTCGAAGCCTGCCGCAACCGAAAAGCCCAGCGGCGAAACAAAGTTATTTGGGCTTTACATTTCCTCTGGTTGTGCTAGAAAAAGGAGGTTACGCACCCGCATTCGCGGTCGTTAAAGCGAACCGCCGAACACGCCCCCTTCCCATCTCAAGGCCATTGGCTACAGGAGTGTATCGTGCCCAACAAAGTGCTGATTTTATTGGCTCTGACTTTTTCACTACTCGCTTCCGGCTGCGTCAGCAAGACGGTCTACCAGCAGAAGGTCGATGAAGCCGATCAACTCACCGGCAGAATCGGTGAACTCGAAACCGAATATCAGCTGATGGTCGACAAAAACGGCTACCTGACCCAACGCAACGGCGAACTCGACCTGCGCCTGCGCGAAACCCTGAACCGCAGCTCGGCGCTGCAGGACGACCTGCTGCGGGCCCGGGCCGACATCGACCGGCTGGAGAAGATCCTTTCGGCCCGCAGCGCCGAAGCGGGCGCCGCCATGGCCGACATGCGCCAGAGTATCGACCGCCTCGAAACGCAGAACCGCGACCTTGCCCTGCAGGTCGAAAATGAACGCCTCGCCCGCGAAGCCCGGGTCGCCCAGATGAAGAGTACCTACGACGAACTGGTCGGCATGATGGATGCGGAAATCAAGCGGGGGGAGGTCACCATCTCCGAACTCCAGGGCAAACTCTCGGTAAACATGGTGGAGAAAATTCTTTTCGATTCGGGCGAGGCCGAGGTCAAACCGGCGGGGCTCGAGGTGCTGCGCCGGGTCGGCGGAGTCGTAAAGGGGGTGCTCGACAAGGAAATCCGCGTCGAGGGGCACACCGACAACGTGCCGATCAGCCCCCGCCTGCAGCAGAAATTCCCCAGCAACTGGGAGCTTTCGACGGCCCGCGCGGTCAACGTACTGCACTTTCTGCAAAGCAAGGTCGGCATCTCCGGCGAACGCATTTCCGCCTGCGGCTACGGCGAGCACCGCCCGATCGCCGAAAACGACAGCCCGCAGGGGCGCGCCCTGAACCGCCGCATCCAGATCGTGCTGGTCCCCTTCGAGATCCAGGCCGCCCAGGCCCCTTCCGCGGCTCAGCCTTAAAGATGCCGGGCCGGCACACGGACTACATCTTCTGGGATAACGACGGCGTTCTGGTCGATACGGAACATCTCTATTTCCAGGCCTCCGCCGAGGTGCTGGCAGAGGCCGATATCGAGATCAGCCGCGAGCAGTTCATCGATATTTCCCTGCAGCGCGGGCAAAGCGTCTTCGACCTGGCCCGCCGGCGGCACTCGCCGGAGCGCATCGACGGCATGCGGCAAGAGCGTAATCAACGCTACGCCGACCTGCTGCGGCGGGGTGTTGCCCCCATGAGCGGAGTGACCGAGACCCTGCGGCAGCTGCACGGCCGGGTCGGAATGGCCGTGGTCACCAGTTCACACCGGGACCACTTCGAAATCATCCACCGCCATACCGGGCTGCTCGAATACTTCGATTTCGTACTGACCCGCGAAGACTATACCCACTCGAAACCGCACCCCGAGCCCTATCTCATGGCGCTCGCCAGATGCGCCCGCCCCGCCCACCGCTGCCTGGTCGTCGAAGACTCGGCGCGCGGGCTGAACGCCGCCGTGGCAGCCGGCCTGCCCTGCGTGGTCCTGCCGGGGGAACTCAACGGGCGCAGCGACCTGTCGGCGGCGAAACGGGTCCTCACGCACATTTCCGAAATTCCGGAGCTCGTCTTTGCCGCCCCCGCCCTTCAGGGATGACCCGCAGCAAAACCACCACGCAGGCATATGAAATAAGCAGAACAAAACCCTTCCAGGCCGATCAACAATCCCCGCCCAGCCCGGCAATGTCTCAATTCAGCGACACACAAAACTTCTCCCGGACGGTTTTTTCACTTGAAATATTTCGGTGCCGGTTATAGTATTGCGCCAATTCCGGTTCCTTCGGGAGCCGGAAGGCGACCCCGTGTACTCCCCCCCTCCGTACACGGGGTCTTTTATTGTCCAAAATCCCCCCGATCCCGCCGTAAAATCAAATCTGACTTCGCTTCTAATTTTAGTTGATTTTACCTAAAGCCTTTAGTATTA